>CAMASU010000007.1 GCA_945861105.1 Synechococcus sp. UW140 | reverse complement strand
ACAGGTCCAGGGACCGCTGGCGCAATTGCCAGGCCCGACCGCGGTTGCGGTGGAACACCTGGGCCATCAGCAGCCCCAGGGCCGCGCTGCTGCCGCTGCCAGCCTCCTGGGGCCCTGGTGGTCGGGGGTCAACCAGCGTGACCGCATGGCCGTGGCGCTGCAGCTGCCACGCTGTCGCCAGGCCGATCACCCCCGCACCCACCACCAGGATCGGCTCAGCCGGCGGCAGGGGCCTCGATCGGCAGGGATTCGCCCTCGGCGATGGGCACCTGGCCGCTGGGGCCAGCGGCGGCCGCCGCGAGGTTGGCCTCGGCGGTGCTCAGGGCTTCGGCGGGCACGACTTCGAGGTAGGTGCCGAAGGCGCTGGCCACGGCGATGTAGTCCTTGCGCATCCGGTCACCGTCCTGGAGGCGGGCCGCTTCGTCGAGTTCCGCCAGGGCATCCTTGAGGCGGTTGGCGCGGGCGTTGGCCTCGGCCCGGTCCGCCGGCAGCAGCAGCTGGTTGATGTACAGCATTTCGCGACCCACTTCCTGCAGTGGGCCGTGGATCAGGTTGCGGGCGAACACCCAGTTGCGGTCGTTCACCAGGGCGGCCAGGTCGCCCAGGCGGGCCTTGGCGGTGAGCAGTCCTTCCGTCTGGCGTTCGATCGTCGCCATCGCCTCGGGGCTGATCACCGGTGGTGTCTTGGCCGAGCCGCCGTCACAGGCCGCCAGGCCCAGGGACAGAACGACGGCGAGCACCGCCACGGCCAGGCGGCGCAGGGTCTGCTGCCAGGGGGCGACGGAGGGGGACGACATCGGCGCGATCGACATCGGACGGACGGCCTCGGGGCCAGCGGGGGAACCGCGAGTGTACCGGCGCCGGCTGCCGCGCTCAGACAGATTGGGGCCCCCACCCCCTGCTGCCGTGAGCCGGTCCTTCGACCCCAGCCGCACCTACGACGCCGTGGTGGTGGGCAGTGGCGCCACCGGGGCCATCGCCGCCCAGACCCTGGCGGGCTGTGGCCTGCAGGTGCTCGTGCTCGAGGCGGGTCCCGACCGAACCGCAGCGGCGGCGGTGGGGGGTGAACCGGGCAACACCCTGCGGCGCCTGGGCCACCTCAGTGCCGGTCGCCATCGGTTGCAGAGCCAGCATCCGGGCTACTGGAAGAACAATCCCGATCTCTACGTCGATGAGGGGCGCCACCCCTACAGCACCCCCGCCGGCCAGCCGTTCCTCTGGACCCGCGGGCGGCAGGTGGGGGGCCGCAGCCTCAGCTGGGGCGGCATCACCCTGCGGTTGTCGGACCGGGAGTTCGCCGCCGGCTGGCCCCTGCGCCATGGCGACCTCGACCCCCACTACGGCGCCCTCGAGCGGCAGCTGGGGGTATGGGGACGGCGCGATGGCCTGGCACTGCTGCCCGATGGTCTCTATGCCCCGCCGGCCCCGTTCACCCCCGGCGAACGGCTGCTGGAGCGGGCCTGCCGCCGCGACCTCGACCTGCCCTTCATTCCCTCCCGGGGGTTCGCCCGCCATCGTCCGGCCAGCGATGGGCCCTGGCCACGCTTCAGCGCCCAGGGGGGTGCCCTCGGGCGGGCCCTTGCCAGCGGTCGCGTCTGCCTGCGCAGTGGTGCCATGGCCTGCCGGGTGCTGCTGGCCCCCGCTGGCGACCGGGCCGAGGGGGTGCTGTTCGTCGATGCCGCCACTGGTGCCGTCGAACGGGCGCGGGCGCGGTTGGTGGTGCTCTGCGCCTCGACCATCGAAAGCCTGCGGCTGCTGCTGCTGTCGCGGGATGACAGCCAGGCCGGTGGTCTGGTGGATCCCCACGGGCTGATCGGTCTGGGTCTGATGGACCATGTGTCGATCGCCCGCTTCGTGGCCCTGCCCGACCCAGGCCCAGCACCGGCCGGCACCGGCCTTTCCGGGGCTGAGAGCACCTTCATCCCCAACACCGGCGAGGGCTATGGCCTCTGGTGTGCCGTGCAGCGGTTCGATCCGCCGGCCCCCCTGCGGCGGCTGCCGGAGGCGGCCCTGGGCTTTCTGATCGGCCACGGTGAGGTGGCGCGCGATCCCGCCAACCGCGTCAGCCTCGACCCCGGCCTGTGCGATGCCTGGGGGGTGCCGGCGCCCCACATCGCCCTGCGCTGGGGGCCGCACGAGCAGCGGCTGGTGGCGGCGATGCTGGCCCGCATCGAAACGGTGGCCGTGGCGGCGGGGGGGCAGGTGCGCCCCCTCGAGGATCTGGTGGCGATGCCGTTGATCGAACCCTGGGTGCGGGCCAGTGCCGCCGGCTCCCCTGCGCCCGGTCCGCCGGGCTATTACATCCACGAACTGGGTGGTGCCCCGATGGGGGACGACCCGGCCACGTCGGTGCTTGACCGCTGGAACCGCTGCCACACCTGCCCCAACCTGCTGGTGACCGATGGCGCCAGCTGGCCGGGATCTGGCTGGCAGAGCCCGACCCTCACCTCGATGGCCCTCACCCGCCGGGCCTGCCTGGCGGCGGTGGCGCCAGGGCCCTGAGCTGCCGCAGGATCTCGCCTTCTTCATCGGCCGGTACCACCTCCAGCCGGGCGGGGCCGGCGGGGGCCAGGCCCAGCCCCTGCAGCCGCTGCCGCAGCCAGTCGTGCAGTTCCCCGTCGTGTTCGCCGATGCCGCCGGTGAGCGCCAGCACATCGAAGCCGCCAAGCAGGGCGATGCCGGCACCGATGGCCTTGAGCAGCTGGTGCTGGAACACGTCGATGGCCAGGCGGGCGGGGCCGTCGCCCGCCTGGGCCCGCTGCCGCAGCAGGCGCATGTCGCTGGAGTGTTCGGACAGCCCCAGCAGGCCGCTGTGGCGGTGCAGACCCTCCCGCAGTTCGGCCAGGCTCACCCCTTGCTCGAGCAGTTCCAGCAGCAGCCCCGGGTCGAGGGAGCCGCTGCGGGTGCCCATCACCAGCCCGTCGAGGGGGGTGAAGCCCATGGTGGTGTCGCGGCAGCGCCCGCCTTCGATCACCGCCAGGGAGCAGCCGCCGCCCAGGTGGGCGCTGATCAGCCGGGCGTCGGGCCAGCGGCGGGCGATGGCCCCGTGGCTGAGGCCATGGAAGCCGAAGCGGTGCAGACCCCGGTCCCGCCATGCGGCGGGCAGGGCATAGGTGGCGGCCTCCGGCGGCAGGCTGCGGTGGAAGGCAGTGTCGAAGGCGGCGGCATGCCAGGCCGTCGGCAGCAGCTGCCGCAGCACCGCCAGGGTGTCGAGGGCCGGACCGTTGTGCAGCGGCGCCAGCCGCCGCAGGGCCTCGAGGGCCCCGGTGACGGCGTCATCCAGCACGACGGCGCTGCGGAAGCGGTCGCCGCCATGGACGATGCGATGACCGACAGCGGCGATGGCGGTGGCGTCGGCCAGCAGCGGTGCCAGGGCCTGGGCCAGCTGCTCCTGGCCCTGGGCCAGGGCACCGCCCCGGTCACTCCAGTCGATGGCGCCGCTCCAGCGGCGGCGGCCGTCATCGTCGAACAGCACCAGCTTGTGGCTGCTGCTGCCGGCGTTCACCACCAGGGTGGCCACGACCGCCCCTCAGATCGCGTGGCAGGAGCCCCGCTCGTGGGGCCAGGTCCAGTCGCTCACCGCCGGATCGTCCATGCCGTGCTCGTAGGCGTAGGTGCGGTTCCGCTGGATCTCGTCCTGCATGCGCTGCTTGAGGTGGGCGGCGCGGGAGCCGAGGCTGTCCACCCGGTCGATCACATCGATGACCAGGTTGAAGCGATCGATCTGATTGATCATCGCCAGTTCGAGCGGTGTGTTGATGTTGCCGTTTTCTTTGTAACCACGCACGTGGAAGTTGTTGTGGTTGTGACGGCGGTAGGTGAGCCGGTGGATCAGCCAGGGATAGCCATGGAAGTTGAAGATCACCGGCCGGTCGAGGGTGAAGAGATCGTCAAAGTCGCGGTCGTTCAGGCCGTGGGGATGTTCGCTGGCGGGGGTGAGGCTGAACAGCTTCACCACATTGATGAAGCGGATTTTCAGTTCCGGCAGCTCCTTGCGCAGGATGGCGATCGCCGCCAGGGCCTCTTTGGTGGGAATGTCGCCGGCGGAGGCCATGACCACGTCGGGCTCATCCATCTCGGTGTCGCAGTCGTCATTGCTGGCCCAGGGCCAGATGCTGATGCCCCGCGCCACGTGCCGGCGGGCCTCTTCGAGGGTGAGGTACTGCAGATGCTTCTGCTTGTCGGAGACGATCAGGTTGGCGACATCGGTTTCGCGTAGGGCCACCTCGGCGACCGCCAGCAGGCTGTTGGCATCCGCCGGCAGATAGACGCGGGTGACGCTTCCCTTCTTGTTGCCGGCAAGGTCGATGAAGCCCGGATCCTGGTGGGTGAAGCCGTTGTGATCCTGGCGCCAGACCGTTGATGAGATCAGGCAGTTCCAGGAGCCGATCGGGGCCCGCCAGGGCACTTCTTCACACACATCCAGCCATTTGCAGTGCTGGTTGAACATCGAGCTGATCACATGGGCAAAGGCTTCGTAGGTGTGGAAGAAGCCATAGCGGCCGGTGAGCAGATAACCCTCCATCATCCCCACCAGGGTGTGTTCGGAGAGCATTTCGACGACGTGGCCGTCGCGGCTCAGTTCGCTGCCGTCGAGATCCTCAGGCAGGAAGGCGGCCATCCACACCTTCTTGGTGGTTTCGTAGACGGCCTGCAGGCGGTTGGAGTGGGTTTCGTCGGGTCCGAACAGCCGGTAGCGGCCGCGGTTGAGCTGAATCAGATCGCGGATCAGCTGACCGAGGGGGTAGGTGTTCTCGGCCAGGGTCTGGCCCGGCACCGGCACCGGCACCGCCAGGGCATCGACCTCGGGCCAGCGCAGGTCGGAGCGCAGCAGGCCGCCGTTGGCGCGGGGGTTGGAGCCCATGCGTCGCTGGCCCTGGGGGGACAGCTGTCGCAGGTCCTCCCGCAGCCGGCCTTCGGCATCGAACAGGGCGCCGGGGTTGTAGCTGCGCAGCCAGTCCTCCAGCAGCCGCAGTTCCTCGGGGTCATGGCGGGGGTTGCTGAGCGGCACCTGGTGGGCCCGCCAGAAGCCCTCGAGCCGATGGCCATGCACCTCGGTGGGCCCGGTCCAGCCCTTGGGGGTGCGCATGACGATCATCGGCCAGCGGGGCCGGGTCGCTTCACCGCTGCTGCGGGCCTGCTGCTGGATCGCCTGGATGCCGGTCACCGCCTGGTCCATGGCTGCGGCCATGGTGCGGTGCATGAGCAGCGGATCATTGCCCTCGACCAGGATCGGCTCCCAGCCGTAGCCCCGCAGCAGGCTGGTGAGTTCGTCGACCGGGATCCGCGCCAGGATCGTCGGGTTGGCGATCTTGTACCCGTTGAGGTGCAGCACCGGCAGCACGGCCCCGTCGCGGATCGGGTTGAGGAACTTGTTGATGTGCCAGGCGGTCGCCAGGGGACCGGTTTCGGCTTCACCGTCGCCGACGCAGGCCAGGGCGATCAGGTCGGGGTTGTCGAACACGGCCCCGCAGGCGTGGGAGAGCACATAGCCCAGCTCTCCGCCTTCGTGGATCGAGCCGGGGGTCTCGGGGGTGCAATGGCTGCCGATGTGCCCGGGGAACGAGAACTGCTTGAAGAAGCGCTGCAGCCCTGCCACGTCCTGGCTCTTGTCTGGGTACACCTCGCTGTAGGAGCCGTCGAGGTAGACGGGCCCGAGCATGCCCGGGGCGCCGTGGCCCGGCCCCGACAGGTAGATCATGTCGAGGTCGTGCTGCCGGATCGCCCGGTTGGCGTGGGTCCAGAGGAAGCTCTGGCCCGGGCTGGAGCCCCAGTGGCCCAGCAGCCGGTTCTTGATGTGCTCAGGCCGCAGGGGTTCCCGCAGCAGCGGATTGTCCTGCAGGTAGATCATGCCCACCGCCAGGTAGTTGGCGGCCTGCCACCAGGCGTGCAGGCCTTCCAGTTCGGCGTCGCTGAGGGTGGCGGAGGTCATGGAGCCCAAAACAGACTTCAGCCTCAACCGTAGAAGCACTTATGGCGCTTGTGGTGAACAGCCTGTTAAGAGAGGGCGATCAGGTGGATTGAACAAGGATGACGGGGCATTGTGATGACTCGCCATCCTCTGCTTCAGAACAGTGGACCTCAGCTGAAGGCAAACGCTGATGCGCCGGCGTTGCTGAGGTTAATGAGATTGACGCCTACATCACCCGCATTGAAGCCTGTAGTGCTTGCGGTGGTGATCAGCAGAGTGCCAGTGCCAAAGCCTGCATTCCCTGGGATCCCATCTCCAACCCGGAATTGGGTCGCTGTACCGGAAATACGCACATCAATGGAATTGATGCCGCTGAATTGAAGGATGTCACCAGCCGCTCCTCGGACGAAATTGCTGATGGTATCTGATCCATCGCCACTGTTGTAATTCACCGTGTCAATCGCAGTGTCAATCCCCAAGAGGATGATGTCGTTGCCGAGGCCGCCAGTGATATCGTCAGCCCCCAGGCCTCCACTGATCTTGTTGACAGCAGTGGATCCGATTAGAACATCGGCGAAAGCCGATCCTGTCAGGTTTTCAAATCCGGACAACGTGTCTGTGGCTCCATAGCCATCCTGAACAAGTCCAGTGGCGAGATTTCCGCTGACACCAGCCGGGCTCGTGGAGTAGTCAGCTGTGTCTGTGCCGCCGCCGCCATTGAGGCTGTCATTCCCAGCATCGCCACGGAGTAGATCATCGCCCGAGCCGCCAGAAATTGTGTCTGCGCCATCGCCACCGATCAGGACATCATTGAGGGCCGAGCCTGTGAGTTTGTTTGCACCTGAGTTGCCTGTAATCGAGATGTTGCCGATAAACCCCGCCAAGGAGACGTTTTCAAAGCCTCGAATGGTGCTGCTGCTGAAGGCTGCATTGGTGATGCTGAAAAACTGGTTTAGCGAAGCCAGCCTGAGAGTTAATGTCTGAGTGGCGCTGCCGCCAGAAATGTTGAGGCTGTCGGTACCACTGCCGCCATCAAACAACTCTCCGTTCTGGAGGTTGCCAATGGCGATGTTCATGGTGTCATCGCCATCCAGTGATTGGATGCTGTCAAATTCGGGTGTGGCTGAAAGGGTGTCAGCACCACTTGTACCAATGACAACGTTGTCGAGGTTGTTGACCGTGACGGCAAATGACTTCTCAGTATAGGAGCCGCTTTGATCGGTGCTGCGCAGCCGCAGGCTGTAGCTGCTCTTGCTTTCAAAGTCTGGGCTGACGCTGAACCTTAGCGTATTGCCATTAATGTTGAACGAGCCGTTGTCGGCATCGCCAAGACCAGCGGCGAGAGAATAGGTAAAGGTGTTGCCTGCATCCTGATCGGTGGTGCTCAGATTGCCGATGATGGTATTGATTGGAACATTTTCATTGCTGATGGCATTGCTCAATCCAATGTCAGTGGGTGCGTCGTTCTGATTGTTGACGGTGATGGTCAGTGGCTTCTGATAGGTCAAGCCGTCGCCATCGCGGGTCTCGATGCGAATGCTGTAGGTGGACTGAGCCTCAAAATCTGGGTTTGCTTTGAGATACAGCTGATTAGCAAAGATGCTGAAAGCAGCGTTATCTGTGGCGCCAGGGCCTGCAACCAGGTTGTAGCCGAATGTCTGATTACTGTCTGGATCAAGAGAGCTTAAGCTGCCCACCAGCGCCGTCGGTCCAATATTTTCGTTGATGTTGCTATTGCTGAGGCTCAGATCCGTGGGTGCTTCATTAATGTTGGTAATGAGCACTGTGAAAGCCTTGTCAGTGCTTAGACCACCTTGATCAGTGCTGCGAATGCGGACGGCATAGCTGGATTTGGTTTCAAAGTCTGGAGAGGTGTTGAGGAGCAGCTGATTGCCACTGATGCTGAAGAGTGCGTTGTCGCTGCTACCAGCACCTGCAACCAGCGAGTATGTGAAGGTGTCGAAGGCATTGCGATCGGTGCTGGTGAGGGCACCAACACTTGTGGATTCCGGCACATTCTCCGCCGTCTTGCCAGGCGTCAGGCTGATGTCAGTGGGTGCCTCATTGCGATTGATGCTGAACAGCTCCTGGCCACTGCGTCCATTGTTGGCGAGAAGATAAAGAGTATTTTTAACGGGGTCATAGTTGAGGTTGCGCGGGTTGGAGCTTCCGTAGGGGTTGAGATCATTGACCATGCGAGTCCCTTCGGGTGTGCCATCGCTGGTCCAGAGTTCTCGTCCATGCACTCGGTCGTCAACACTGTAAAAAAGCACTCCATTGACATCCGACAATCCCGTTGGATTGCTGCCACCCAGATGATTGGCGACGAGCAGGGTGCCGGCATTGGTGCCATCGGTTTTCCAGAGCTGAGCGTCGTCGTTGACGAAATACAAGCTGTTGCCTACCACCTTCAGATCACTCAAGGTCCCGAATGACTGATCGGTGACACGGAAAGTTCCCTTGGTGCTGCCGTCTGTCCGCCAGATCTCATACCCGAAGCTGTTGGATGCGGTAAAGAACATCAGGCCATTGAATGCTGTGAAGTTCGCAGGCCATGAATCGCCACCAGGTTGGATGTCTTTGAAGCGACGTGTCCCCGCTGGTGTGCCATCACTTTTCCAGAGTTCACGACCAAAGACACCATCATTGGCACTGAAATAAAGCGTGCCATTGAAATCAAACATGTCGCTGGGATCTGATCCTGCTGCCCCAGCGGCGATGTTGCGCACCAGCGTTGTACCGCCGGGAGTGCCGTCCGTTTTCCAGAGTTCGCGACCGCGGGTGCCGTCGTCGGCGCTGAAGAAGACTTGATTGCCGATTCGAGTGAGCGGCCAAGTAGAACCCCATCCGGGACCTGGGTTGATGTCTTTCAGCAGACCCGTTCCGGCTTGGGTCCCATCACTGGTCCATAGTTCCCATCCATTGGTGCCATCGTAACCCTGAAAAATCAGGCGTCCGTTTAAATCCAGCATCTTAAGGGTGGCGCCGCCCCAACTGAAGCCAAGGTCCTTCACCAGACTTGTGCCTGCCGCTGATCCATCACTAACCCAAAGCTGATCGCTTCCGCTGGTGCCATCCTGAGCAAAGAAATATAGCTTACCGTTCGAAACTGTTAGATTGGGATGTGCTGAGCTTGCTGAGCCTGCCGCAGGGTTGGGGTTGATATCTTTGAGAATCTTTGTGCCAGCCGTACTGCCATCGCTGGACCACAACTCGCGGCCGTTCACTCCATCGTCGGCGAAGTAATAGAGCTTATTCTGCCAAAGTAGGGGACTGGCAAATTGGTCATACTCACTGCCGAGTGCATTGAGATTGATATCCGATCCAAACGTTGTTGGGTTGAGATTGACTGAAGTGGTGCCGGCAGAACTACCGTCGCTCTTCCAGAGTTCGGAGGTGCCTCCTCCGCTTGGGCCGTCGGAATTGCTGATGAAATACAAGGTTGAGCCCAGACCGGTCAGGCTCCTAGGGGTTGAACTCTCGACCCCAGCCCGAATATCCTTGACCAGCCCAGTCCCTGCGACGGTGCCATTGCTGGTCCAGAGTTCATCGCCATTCACCCCATCGTTGTAGGCAAAATATAAAGCTCCATTGACCACTCTGAAATCGTGGATGATTCCAGACCCAGCCAGTTCAGTGATCAGCGTGGTGCCTGCGGATGTGCCATTACTGCGCCATAGTTCGGCCCTGTTTGTGCCGTAGTTGTAATTGGTGAACAAAAGTTGTCCTGCTACAACTGTCAGGTTGAAGCTGCCTGCATCGGTGGGGCTAAACACCTGCGTTGATACAGGCACCGTTCCTGCGGGTGCGCCATTGCTCTGGTAGAGCCGCCAGCCACTGCCATTGTTTGCAAAGAAGTAGAGGAGACCGTTGTGACTCGTGAGATTTTGTGGATCAGACGAGTTTGCGCCTCCATAGAGATCTCGGACGATCACCGTGCCCAGGAGGGTGCCATCGCTTTTCCAGAGTTCACGGCCACTGCTACCTGTATTGGCGGTAAAATACAGGAGTCCATTGACATTTGTGAGTTGGCGGATATCGCTGTTGTCGGTTGAGGGTGCGATGTTCTTGACAAGGCTTGTGCCTGCTGCCGTGCCATCGCTCTTCCATAGCTCCCATCCTGTGGTGGGTTGGTAGGCATTGAAGAACAATTTCCCATTCACGTCTGTTAATTCCCAGGGATCCGCACCACCGCCACCGGCGTAGATGTCTTTCACCATGGTTGTACCGGCTTCAGTGCCATCACTCACCCAGAGTTCACGGCCCGAAGTGTCGTTGTAGGCGTTGAAGAACAGCTTGCCGTTGCTGACCGCAACTTCTTGCCATACTGGATTGCTATCAGGCCCATAGGGCATTGACTTCACCCGCGTTGTGCCGCTGCTGCTGCCGTCGCTTTTCCAGAGGCTCCAACCGTTGACCTGGTCATAGGCAAAAAAGTAGAGAAGAGAGCCGACAGAGGTGAGATAGTTGGGGTCTGAGCCGTAGTTGTATGTATTGTCGTAGGTGTCGGTGCGGATGTTTTTTAGTAGACTTGCGTTACCAAGGCTATCGACTTTCCAGATCTCAGATCCGTTGACACCATCGTCGGCACTCAGATACACCGCTCCGTTGTGCGTTGTCAGCCAGCCTGGATTGGAGGTTTTGCTGTAGTTATTGATGTCGCGAACAAGATTGATGCTGATGGTCGGGGCATTGGGTAGCGACGTAAAGCGGATCGCCGTGCCGCTTTGCACAGGGAGGCCAAAGGTTCCGTCGCTGCCGACGTTGAGAGCAAAATCTGCACTACGGATTCCAACGGTGGCTGAGCCGCCATTGTCCATGTAGCTGTCACCGGTGCCCTGGTTATTGTTCAGGTCGACATAGTTGAAGATGATGTCCCCTTCAGTTGTGCCACTGTTCAAGCCAAGGATGGCCTGAAAGGTCATCCCATCAGGTGAAGAGCTGACGTCATAATGGTCAACATTGTTCCATTCAATAATCAGTTGATCTTGGATGCCGTCAGCATTCAGATCTCGGAATCTGTACAGCACCAGATCATCAGGGCTGCCGTTGCGGCTGGTGACCCAGTTGTCCCACAGAGGTGCCAGAACGATGCTTCCAGATCCTGGGTCAGGATCCAGAGGTGAATTCCAGGGGTAGTCGAGCCACCACCAGGCTCCTCCGAGCCCGATCAACCCGTTGCTGCTCACATACAGGCTTGCGGAGCCTGAGAAGCTCTGCCCGCGGAACCGAAATGTGCTGGTGCCCAGATCGACTGCCGCAAAAGCGTCGTCTGTGTTACTAATTCCATCAATGGTAATGACCCCCGCACTGCCGGCCACCAGGTCCAGCGCCTCGTAGGCATAGACATCTGCGTTATACCGGCTGAGCGGATCAATCAGTGCGGGCATGATGATTGTGACGGCTTGGTTTGAGGGCCCTGTGGCCACTTGCACTCAAGCTAGTCCTGGGGTGACTGCAGCATCAACCCAATTTCTGTGGGTCGGCCCGTTATGCAGAACTTGCATAATCTGCCCGGAGGAAAACGGCTCCTCTCTAAGGAATCTCATCAGGCCTGTGCTCTCTTGGCCGACTTCGCTTCTGCAGGAGTGCTTCTCTCCAGGTTGTCGGTTTTCCCTGCCGCCCCTTCCATGGCGGTTTGTTGTTGGGTGCCCTGTTTCCGCGGAGCTGCCAAAGCACCAGAGCCATGGCGCCCGTCGTGAAGGCGCCCGGTTGCCCCCTAGACCAGGCCGCGGCCGGCGATCGCCAGGGCGACGGTGGCCAGGGCCGCCAGCCAGTGCAGGCCGCCCTCCTGGCGCAGCATCCGCCGCAGCAGCACCACACTGGCCAGGGCCCCCGTCGCCACCGCCAGGGTCTGGCAGAAGCCGATCACATGGCCATCGGCGCTCCAGGCGGGCCAGCCGTCGCCGAAGCTCACCAGCAGCAGTTGCCCCGCCTCCCCCAGCCCCAGGGGCAGATGGCGGGCCAGCAGGACGCCCCACAGCAGCGGCAGCAGCCCGTAGAGGCCATCGCGCCAGCGCTGGGGGCCCAGCAGCGGCCGCAGGGGCAGCAGCCCCAGGGCCGGGGCGGCCAGGGCCAGGCAGGCGAGGCTGAAGCGCGGCAATGGCGCCAGCCCCTCGAGGCTCGGCATGGCGTGGTGCAGCACGATGCCGCCCGCCAGCACCAGCATCAGCCCCGGTTCACCCCGCGGCACGGCCATCGTGCGCTGCAGGTCGGCGGCCGGCGGGCGCAGCCGCAGCTGCACCGATCGGTGCGGGCAGGCCTGGGCGCAGGTGAGGCACAGCACACAGTTGCGGTTGTCGGTGAGGTGGGCCGGATGGGTGCCGAGGGGGCAGCCCGCCGTCGCCAGACCCTCCCCGTCGGCGGGGCCACCCTTGAAGCAGGCGTAGCTGCTGCAGCTGCCGCTGCAGGTGCCGGCCGCGGCCCGCAGCTCAAGGATCGAGAGCTTGGCGAACAGGCCGTTCATACCCCCCACCGGGCAGAGGTAGCGGCACCAGAAGCGCTTCTCGACCAGCAGCGACCCCACCACGGCGCCGGCGGTGATCAGCAGCAGCAGGGCGCTGCTGCGGCGGGCATGGGTTTCGAGCGCCGCCAGTTCCTCCCAGAGCAGGATCCCCCCGAAGCCCGCCGCCAGCAGCGGTGAGGCCCAGTCGTCGCTGCTGCCCCGGGGCCAGCGGGGCAGGGTGCGGCCGAGGGCCAGGGTCAGCCGCTGGGCGATCTCGCCCCACACCATGAACGGGCAGAACGCACACCAGAGCCGTCCCACCAGCGGGTAGGCGAGCAGGATCAGCGGCCACCACCAGGCCCAGAACAGGTTGAGGGCACCGTTGTGGGCCCGGTCCTGGGGGCCCAGCCACAGCCACAGGTTCACCAGCACGAACAGCCAGCTCACCAGGCCGAAGAGCAGGCCGTTCCACAGGGCTGGTGCCCGCAGCACCGAACGCAGCCAGGGGCGCCAGCGCCAGAGTTCGAACCGCAGGGGCTGGTCGCGGCCTTCGGTCCAGAACACATCTTCAGGCAGCAGCCGCGGCCGTTCGCCGCCCCGCTGATCCCGGCTCTGGCGCAGGGCCCGGGCCACCAGCCGGTCGAGTTCCCGCAGGTTGTTGGGGAAGTCGTGGCGTTGCAGCATCTCCACCACACCGGGGGCCACCACCGGCGCCAGGGGCCATCCCTGGCGGCGGCTCTGCTGGCGCACGTCGTAGCGCAGCCAGTCGCCCAGGTCCTGGCGGCGCACCCGCAGGGGCGGCACCCGGATCTGGCGGCAGACCCCCTCGAAGGATTGCAGGGCCGCCTCACTGGTGAAGATCCAGCGGGCGTCCCCCCCCTGCCCCAGCTGCTCCAGCAGCCGCGTCTGCAGGGCCGGATCCGCCAGGTCGAGCTTGTCGATCAGCACCGTGCCGCGGCCCAGCCGCGCCAGCAGCGCGCCCAGCTCCCCACCGTCGGGTCGCAGCAGGGTGGCATCGAGGCGGATCATCGGCTGGCGCCGGTCGGCGGAGCCGTAATGGATCAGGGCGGCCAGGTTGTCCTTCTCCAACCCCGGTTCGCCGTGGATCAGCACCGGCCGACGGTCGGGATCGCGGGCGGCCTCGCGCACGGCCTCCCGCAGGGCCACGGCATAGCGGCTGCCGCCCACCACCCCCCGCCGGGCCCGCCCCACCAGATACGGCGCCAGCTGCTGGTCGATCACGGCCATGCTGCAGCGACGGCGGGGTGTCATCCAGTCTGCGCGGCCCCCACCATGGGGGGCACCCCACCCTGAACCCATGGCCGCCGCCACGGCGATCCTGCAACTGATCTGTCCCGACCGGCCCGGGCTGGTCAGTGAACTGTCGGGCTGGGTGGCGGCCAACGGCGGCAACATCCGCCATGCCGACCACCACACCGATGCCGGTGCCGGCCTGTTTCTCAGCCGCCTGGAGTGGGATCTGGAGCGGTTCGGGCTGCCCCGTGGGGCCCTGCCGGAAGCGGCCCGGGCCCTGGCGGAACGGCTGGGGGGTGAGGGCCAGCTGCACTTCTCTGACCGGCCGGCCCGGGTGGCGCTGTTCGTGAGCCGTCAGGACCACTGCCTGCTGGATCTGCTCTGGCGCACCCGCTCCGGGGAGCTGCCGATGACGGTGCCGCTGGTGATCGCCAACCACCCGGATCTGCGGTCGATCGCCGAGGACTTCGGTGCCCGCTTTGAACTGGTGCCGCTCAACGCAGACAGCAAGGCTGAAGCCGAGGAGCGGCAGCTGCAGCTGCTGGCCGAGGAGCGCATCGACCTGGCGGTGCTGGCCAAATACATGCAGGTGCTCAGTGGTGGCTTTCTGCAGCGCTTCGGGCCGGTGATCAACATCCACCACTCGTTCCTGCCGGCCTTCAAGGGGGCGCAGCCCTACCAGCGGGCCTGGGAGCGGGGGGTGAAGCTGATCGGTGCCACGGCCCACTACGTGACCGAAGAACTCGACGACGGGCCGATCATCGAGCAGGCGACCGTGCGCGTGAGCCATCGCGATGAGGTCGATGATCTGATCCGCAAGGGCCGCGACATGGAACGGCTGGCCCTGGCTCGGGCGTTGCGGCTGCATCTGCGTCACCAGGTGATGGTCTATCGCGGGCGGACGGCGGTGTTTGACTGACAGTTTCCGCTCGGCGGACGGATGCAGGCAGGGGCGAGGCGTGGGCTGTGCTGGCTGCGCCAGGGGCGGCCCCTGGAGGCCACACCGTCCGGTTGGATCGCCTTCCAGCTGGGGGTGCTGCTGCTGGCCTCGAGCCTGCTGCTGGCGGTGCCGCCCCTCTTCTGGGCCCTGCTGCAGGGCAGCCGCCACCATCGCCGCCCCTGGGCCGAGGACCCCTGCAACCGTCTGCTGCTGCTGGTCGGTGGGCTGATGGTGGCCGGTTGTCTGCGGGCCTGGAGCGGCTGGCTGGCCTGGGTGGGCCTGATGAACTGGCTGCCGTTCTTCTGGGGCTTCTGGGGCTTTCAGCCCTACATGGCCACCCCCCTGGCCCGCCGTCGCATCGGCCTGCTGTTCGTCGCCGGCACCGTGCCGGTGGTGGTGAGCGGTCTGGGGCAGCTGCTGCTGGGCTGGAGCGGCCCCTGGCAGGCCCTCGGCGGCCTGGTGATCTGGCACATGGCCCCCGGCGGCAATCCGCCGGGGCGCCTCTCGGGTCTGTTCGATTACGCCAACATCAGCGCCGCCTGGCTGGCCTTCAGCTGGCCGTTGCTGCTGGGCCTGGCCCTCGAGCCCGGCCAGCGCGGCTGGCGGCGGCCGGTGCTGCTGCTGCTGGTGCTGGCCCAGCTGGCGGCCCTGTGGCTCACCGATTCCCGCAACGGCTGGGGGGCGGCGGTGCTGGCCCTGCCGTGGGTGCTGGGGCCGGCCCGCTGGCTGTGGCTGGTGCCGCTGCTGCTGCTGGCCCTGTTGCCCGTGGGGCTGGCGGTGCTGCCGGGCGTGCCGCCGCTGCTGCAGGGGCCGGCCCGGTCGCTGGTGCCGGCGGCGGTGTGGGAACGGCTCAGCGACCTGGCCTTCAGCGAGCGGCCCCTGGCCTCGACCCGCCTGGGCCAGTGGTCCATCGCCGCGGGGCTGGTGGCAGAACGGCCGTGGCTGGGCTGGGGGGCTGCGGCCTTCAGCCTGGTGTACCCCCTGCGGGCGGGGGTGTGGCACGGCCATCCCCATAACCTGCCCCTCGACCTGGCCCTGAGCCATGGCCTGCCGGTGGCGCTGCTGCTGGTGGGGCTGGTGCTGGGCTTGCTGCTGCTGGCGGCCCGGCGGGGCATGGCTGCTGCTGCGGCCCCCTTGTCTGAACGGGCCTGGTGGACCGCCGTGCTGCTGCTGGTGGTGCTGCATGCCACCGACCTGCCGTTCTATGACGGGCGTCTCAATGTCGCCGGCTGGCTGTTGCTGGCGGGCCTGCGGGCCGGCGTCAGGCGGCGGGGCTGAGGCTGGCCTCGCGGTGGGCGATGAGGGTGGCTTCGGGCAGGGGGCCGTGCAGGTGGCTCCAGGGCAGCACCTGCCCCGGCGTCCAGCGCTCGTGCACGATCGCGTCCCAGGGGGGCGGCGCCGTGGGATCGCCGGCGGCCGCGGCCCGCAGCTGCCGCAGGGCCTGCTTCCAGGCGCCGAGGCTGCCGTGGCGGCCCCGTACGGCCACGATCAGTGGCGCCAGCCGCCGGTCGCCCCGCGACAGCAGTGCCTGCACCAGGCTCCAGCCGTAGCTTTCGGGCCGCAGCTCGATGCCCTTCGGTTTGAGCCGCTTGCCCAGCCGCTGCAGCCGCCCTTCGGCTTCGGGGCGCACCCCCTCCCACTGGAACGGTGTGTGGGCCTTGGGCACGAAGGTGCTCACCCCGAGGCTGAGGCGCAGGCCCGGGGCGTGGCGCCGCAGGTCCAGCAGCAGGGCCGCCGTGGCCTCGATGTCGTCGTCGGTTTCGCTGGGCAGGCCCACCATCCCGTAGAGCTTGAGCCCGCTGAGGCCGCCGGCGCGGGCCTGGGTGGCGGCTGCGGTGATGGCCTCGCCGCTCAGCTTCTTGTTCACCACCTGCCGCAGCCGTTCGCTGCCGCTTTCGATCGCGATGGTGAGCGAACGGCTGCCGCGGCGGGCGAGGATCCGCGTCAGTTCGGGGGTGACCGTGGCCGCCCGCACCGAACTGACGCTGAGGCGCACGCCGTCACCGGCGGGACCGTCGAGCCATTGCAGCAGTTCGGCGAACTGGGGGTGCTGGGTCACCGAGGCCCCCAGCAGTCCCAGCCGGTCGGTGACCGCCAACCCCCGCTGCACGGCGGGGATGAGGCTGTCGTCGAGGGAGGGGGTGCGGAAGGGCAGGGTGAGGTAACTGGCCAGGCAGAAGCGGCAGAGTTCTGGGCAGCTGCGCACCACCTCGACCATGTGGATCGAGGGCCAGGCGGCCTCGGGGGTGATCACCGCCGACTGGGTGAGGGTGCCGCCGCGCCAGGTGCGTTTGCTCACCGTGGCGGGACCGTCGCCATCGACCGGCTCGACGGCCGTGAGGAGGCCTTCGGCGTCGTAGCGGGGTTGATGGAGCGAGGGCACGTAGACGCCATCGATGCGGGCCAGGCGGCGCAGGCGCTGGGCCCGCGGCTGGCCGGCCGTGGCCACGGCCGCATCGAGGAACTCGGGCAGCAGCTCTTCGCCGTCACCCAGCAGCACCACGTCGAAGAACGGAGCCAGCGGTTCGGGATTGGCGGTGAGCACCGGACCGCCGCCGAACACCAGCGGGTCATCGTCGCCGCGGTCGTGGCTCCAGAGGGGGATGCGCCGGTCTTCGAGCAGATCAAGCAGCACCGGACCGTCGAGCTCCCAGCTGAGCGACAGGCCGAACAGGTCGATGTGTCGATGGTGCGGATCGCCGCCGTCGGTGAACAGGCGGCGCACATCGAGGTCGGGGCGCTGGGCCATGGTGGCCCAGACCATCTGGAACCCCAGGCTGGTGATGCCGACGCTGTAGGTGCTCGGAAACGCCAGCACCGCCCGCAGGGCGCCGGGGGCCGGCACCGCCGGTTCAAACAGCAGGGTCTCCTGGTTCAGGGGTGGGGATGGCCGGGTGGAGTCTCACCCTATTCAGGTGCCTGACATTGAGCTGCCCGGCTGGAGGAGCTGGGGTGATGTGAGGCGGTGGTTCTGGGCGCCTCAGCCCGAGGCCTGATCGGTGGGCCGGGTCATTGCGGTGGGTCGGATGACAGCAATCGGTGTCCAGTAATTCGCGGGGGCTTCGTCAGGACGAGGATGGTGATGGTGACCACCGTGCCCGTGTTCATGGCTGTGATGGTGATGTTCATGGTGCGCATCTGGATACAACTTGATGTTGTCCAATGCGAGGGGTACACCATGGGGTGTTCGCTGGATTGCCAGCTGCCAAGCCTCCACGAGGGAGCTGTAGGTGGTGGGGTCTACGAAACCTTGTTCGAAGCAATAGGCCTCGAGTGCTGCACACCAATGGTGATAGTAGGTGTCACCATTGTCTGGATCGCCTCCGGCTTGGGCCTGCTGAATGGCCTCGGCCATGAATTGCATCCAGTCTTTGCAGTCCAACCGTCCCGATTTGACGAGGACATTGCCCATTGCGAAGGCTTCAGCTTCCCAGGAATCGCGAAAATTGGGTTCTCCTTGCTTCTTCGGGAGGGGAGCTAAGGGCTCAGATGCCACCGTGTCCCTCGGATCCGGTGCGGGGTCAGCAGAAGATGTGGTTGGCATTGTCATAAAGCAAGCTCGAGGTGGGGTTCCCAGAGATCAAGATTGACTGTCAGCCGAGGGTCTGTTGTCGCTTCACCGAACAGATCCACCCCTCGGAATCGAACACCATAAACAGGTGCATAGAAGCGTTGACTGGATTGCGAAGCTACTTCCGGGTAGGGGCCATGGTATTTGGCATCAAACTTGCCTTTTGTCTCTGTTGTGAGGCCATAGGAGGCGTGGATGGTACCGACTGCACCTCGTGCATAGGGATAACAGCGCGTGTGCCAGAACCCATTGACATGAATAACCCGAACTCGATCACCAACTTTGAACAATGCGCGCCGACCGATCTCGTCAATGGATAGACTGGAAGACGGTTGATATCGCTCAGAAGTATACTGCCCATTGCGATCGGGTCCATTGCAGCCGGGAATGGCTTGGCGATTAGCGGTGGAGCGAATCTGTGCGGCACGTTCAAGCCGCTCATGGGTTGTGATGCGAGCTTTTAGTAAGTCGTTTGTGCGCAAGCCTTTTGTCGAGCCAAACTGATCAACCCAGCAGCAGATGGCGTGTAGCCAGTATTCATAATAGTGACCATTGAGATAGTCCCGAGGAGAGAGTTGCTCCCGAGCCCAG
>CAMASU010000006.1 GCA_945861105.1 Synechococcus sp. UW140 | reverse complement strand
GTGCCAGCGACGCCGGGGGCGCCGCGACGGGACGGGTGGACCGCTGGCAGCTGGCTTTCTTTGACCATCACCTGCGCGACAGGCCCTGGCGGGTGCCGCCGTCCCCGCTGCTGGCCTTCGACCGCGGCACGGGGCGCTGGCATGGCCGGGACGGCGAACAGGGCAGCGGCGGCCCCTGGGGACTGGCCAGCCGCGGGCTGGCGGCGGCCCGCAGCGACGAGGGTCGGCTGGTGTCCAGTGGCCGCGGTGGTGGCCGGGTGGTGTGGGTGCACGACCCCTGGCGCCCGGTGCCGGGCCGCGGCGGTCATCTGGGGCTCGATCCGGGACCGGTGGACCGGGGGGATCTCGATGGTCGCGCCGATGTGGTGTGTTTCACCGGTGCGGCGATGCGCCAGCCGCTGACCCTGTGGGGCGAGCCGCGGCTCAGCCTTGAGGTGGCCGCCGATGGCGACGGGTTTGACCTCTGTGCGGCCCTGGCGGTGGTGCGCCCGGGCGGCCGGGTCGAACAGATCAGCACAGGGGTGCTGCGCTGTCTCGGTGCCGACTGCCGCCGGCTGCAGCCACGCCGGCTGAGGCTGCAGCCGCTGCTGCACACCCTCGCCCCCGGGGAACGGCTGCGGCTGTCGCTGGCGGCGGCGGCCTGGCCGCAGGTGGGCGTCAATCCCGGCGTCAGCGGGCCGGTGACGCTGCAGCTGCAGCTGGACGGCGCCGAACTGTCCCTGGGGCCGCTGGGCAGCAGCCCGGAAGCGGGGCAGACTGAGCCGCGCCTGCTGCCTTGACGGTCTTGTTCTCCCTGCGTCGTTCCGCCCTGGCCCTCGTGCTGGCCCTCACCCCGCTGCTCCCCTCGGCGACCCTGGCCGAGGTGCCGACGGAGGACGTGAGCCGCGGCACCGCCCAACAGCTGCTCGACGCGCTGCAGCGGAAGGACGCCGACGGGGTGTACCAGCTATTCGGCGGCAGTCTGGCCCGCCAGAGCAGCATCGAACGGGTGCGTGAACGGCTGAACATGGCGCCCCGGGTGCTGGAGGGCAGCGTGCGCCAGGTGGTGCGGGGGCTCGACACCGGCATCGTCGACCTGACCCTGCGCACCGAGCGGGGCGTCGATTCTCTGCGGCTGGTGGTCAACCCTGAAGGCAAGCTGATCGGCTACGAGCTGGGCACCACCACCGAGCCGGTGGATGACATCGCCCAGGGATTCATCGAAGATCTGGGCCGGGGCCGCTGGCTGGCGGCCCGCAGCCATCTGGTGCTGAGCCTGCAGGACACCTTCACCACCAGCTATCTGGCCCAGCGCTGGGGTGACCTGCAACGACGCACGGGTCCTTTCCGCAGCATCGACAACGTCGTCACCGCCGCCAGCGGCGGGCCTGAGCAGCTGGTGCTGGTCAACGCCTCCTTCGCCCGCGGCCCGGTGACGTTCTACGTGATCCTCGACGAGCGCAACCGCATCACCGGGGTCGATTTCCCCCTCGATCGCCGCCAGGGCTGAGGCTGTTTTCAGACTAAGCTCCGCCTCACTGACGCCTTCGTGTCGATGCCGGTGGTGAGCCTGGACTGGATGCTCGATGATGCCGAACGGCTGGCATCCTGCCGCCACGACCACCCCCACGCCGTGCTGGGCCCCCAACCCCTCCCCGACGGTGGCTGGGTGGTGCGGGTGTGGATGCCCGATGCCACAGAAGTGACCCTGCTGCACGGTGGCGCTGAAACGGTGATGGAAACCCCCCATCACCCCTGGCTGTTCGAAACAGCCATGCATGACAACCCGGGCAGCCACTACCGGGTGCGGGTGGTGCGGGCCGGCATCACCCACGAACAGCACGATCCCTACGCCTTCCGCCAGCAGTGGATGGGCGAGATGGATCGCCACCTCTTCGCCGAGGGCAACCACCATCACATCTGGCAGCGGATGGGGGCCCATCCGACCGAGCAGGACGGGATTGCCGGCACCCAGTTCTGCCTCTGGGCCCCTTCGGCCCGCAGTGTCGCCCTGATCGGGGACCTGTGCGGCTGGGACGGCCGCCATCTGCCGATGCAGCAGCGGCTGGGGGGTCACTGGGAACTGTTCGTCCCCGGCGTCGGAGCCGGAGCCCGGTACAAGTACGAAATCCGCACCCAGGACGGCCATTGCTACGAGAAGGCCGACCCCTATGGCTTCCAGCACGAGGTGCGGCCGCTGCAGGCGTCGCTGGTGGCCGACCTGGACCGTTTCCAGTGGAGCGATGGCGACTGGCTGCAGCAGCGCGACAGCCGCAATGCCCTGGAGCAACCCATCTCGGTCTATGAGATGCACATGGGCAGCTGGATGCACGCCAGCTGGGATGAGCCCTACATCCAGCCCGACGGCACCCCGCGACCGCCGGTGCCCGCCGCCGACCTCAAGCCCGGTGCCCGCCTGCTCACCTATCCCGAGCTGGCCGACCGGGTGATCCCCTACGTCAAGGCCCGGGGGTTCACCCACATCGAGCTGATGCCGATGGCCGAGCACCCCTTCGATGGCTCCTGGGGCTATCAGGTGACGGGCTTCTACGCCCCCACCAGCCGCTTCGGTCCCCTCGATGAGTTCCGTGCCTTCGTCGACCGTTGCCATGCCGAAGGCATCGGCGTGATTCTCGACTGGGTGCCGGGCCATTTCCCCAAGGATGCCCATGGCCTGGCCTTCTTTGATGGTTCCCACCTGTATGAACACGCCGATTCGCGCATCGGCGAGCACAAGGAATGGGGAACGCTGATCTTCAACTACAGCCGCAATGAAGTGCGCAACTTCCTTGTGGCCAACCTGGTCTTCTGGTTCGAGGTGTTCCACATCGATGGCATCCGTGTGGACGCGGTGGCCTCGATGCTCTACCGCGATTACCTGCGACCGGATGGCCAGTGGTTGCCCAATGAACACGGCGGCCGCGAAAATCTCGAAGCCGTGCGTTTCCTGCAGCAGGCCAACTCGGTGCTGTTCCACTACTTCCCCGGTGCCCTTTCGATTGCCGAGGAGTCCACCACCTGGCCCCTGGTGACCATGCCCACCCACATGGGGGGTCTGGGCTTCAATCTCAAGTGGAACATGGGCTGGATGCACGACATGCTCGACTACTTCGAGCTTGATCACTGGTTCCGCCAGTTCCACCAGAACGCCATCACCTTCTCGATCTGGTATCACCACACCGAGAACTTCATGCTGGCCCTGAGCCACGATGAAGTGGTGCATGGCAAGAGCCATCTGCTGCACAAGATGCCCGGCAGCGATGAGCTCAAATTCGCCAACGTGCGGGCCCTGCTGGCCTACATGTGGACCCACCCGGGCAAGAAGACCATCTTCATGGGAATGGAGTTTGGTCAGCGGGGCGAATGGAACGTCTGGGGTGATCTGGAGTGGGACAAGCTGCAGTTCCCTGAGCACAAGGGCCTGCTCAACATGGTGGACGACCTCAATGCGTACTACCGCAGCGAGCCGGCCCTGTGGCGCAATGACTTCGACCACTACGGCTTCCAGTGGATCGATTGCGATGACAATCGTCACAGCGTCGTCAGCTTCATGCGCCGGGACGAGAAGGAAGGCAACTGGGTGGTGGTGGTCTGCAACTTCACCCCCGTCGGCCACAGCAACTACCGCATCGGCGTGCCGGTCGACGGCTTCTACCGCGAGTGCTTCAACACCGACAGCGCCCGCTATGGCGGCAGCAACCAGGGCAACCTCGGCGGCAAGTTCAGCGACGACCAGGGCATGCATGGCTACGGCCAGTCCCTGGACCTCTGCCTGCCGCCCCTGAGCGTGCTGGTGTTCAAGCACGACGGCGAGCGCCAGAGACCTGCGGCAATCCATGAAGCCGGTGCTGTCGAAGGGGAAGCGGTCGGGTAGGTTCGGCGGCTGTCCCGCCCGACCATCGGTTGCGCCGCCCCATGAGCGAGTCCCTGCCGTTACTGCTGCGTGCCGCCCGAGGTGAGCAGGTGGAGCGGCCTCCGGTCTGGATGATGCGCCAGGCCGGCCGCTACATGCAGGTGTACCGCGAGCTGCGGGATCGCCATCCATCGTTCCGCGAGCGGTCCGAGAACCCCGATCTCTCGTACGCCATCTCGATGCAGCCCTTCGAGGCCTTCCAGCCCGACGGGGTCATCCTGTTCTCCGACATCCTCACGCCACTGCCGGGGATGGGCATCGACTTCGACATCATCGAGAGCCGCGGGCCGATCATTGATCCGCCGATCCGCAGCATCGAACAGGTCAATGCCCTGCGGCCCCTCGACCCGGCGGCCTCCCTGCCGTTCGTGGGGGAGGTGCTGGGGCGCCTGCGGCAATCGGTGGGCAATGCGTCCACGGTGCTCGGCTTCGTGGGGGCCCCCTGGACCCTGGCGGCCTACGCCGTCGAAGGTCGCAGCAGCCGCGATTACGCCGTGATCAAGGCAATGGCCTTCCGCGAACCGCAGCTGATGCACCGGCTGCTGGGCCACCTGGCCGACAGCATCGCCCGCTACGTCTGTTATCAGATCGAGAGCGGTGCCCAGGTGGTGCAGCTGTTCGATTCGTGGGCGGGCCAGCTGAGCCCGACCGACTACGACACCTTTGCAGCTCCTTATCAGAAACGGGTCATTGATCAGGTGCGGCAGCGCCACCCGGAGACACCACTGATCCTCTACATCTCGGGCAGTGCCGGGGTGCTCGAACGCATGGCCGCCACGGGGGTCGACATCATTTCCCTCGACTGGACCGTCGACATGGCCGATGGCTGCAATCGCCTGCCGCTGCATGTGGGGGTGCAGGGCAACGTCGATCCGGGTCTGCTGTTCGGCACGCCCGAAGCGATCCGCCATCGCATCGTCGACACCGTGCGCAAGGCCCGCGGACGGCGCCACATCCTCAACCTCGGCCACGGCATCCTGCCCGGCACCCCCGAGGAGAACGCCCGGGTCTTCTTCGAGACCGGCAAACGGGTGAATGAACTGCTCGGCTCCGTGGGCTGAGGCAGAGGCCCTTGGAACGGATCCTCATCACCGGCGCCAGCGGCTGCGTCGGCCAGCACATCACCCACCGGCTGCTGCATCATTCCGACGCCGAGCTGCTGCTGTGGCTGCGGGACCCGTCAAAGCTGACGGCGGTACCCGCCGACCATCCGCGCATCCGGCTGCTGGTCAGCGACCTGCGGGAGCAGCAGGCCCACGCCGCTGAACTGGCACAGGTGGACCGGGTGATTCACACCGCCACCGCCTGGGGCGATCCCCAGCGGGCCCAGAGCGTCAATGTCGATGCCGTCAAGGAACTGCTGGGACGACTCGACCCCGGGCGGCTGCAGCAGGTCATCTACTTCTCGACCGCCAGCATCCTTGACCGCGACCTGCGGCTGCTGCCGGAGGCCGAGCGGTTCGGCACCGAATACATCGTCACCAAGGCCCAGTGCCTGCAGCAGCTTGAGCACCATCCCCTGGCGGACCGCATCGTGGCGGTCTTTCCGACCCTGGTGTTCGGTGGTCGCGTCGATGGCCACGGCGGTTTCCCCACCAGCTATCTCACGGCGGGGCTGGGGGAGGCCTGCCGCTGGCTGTGGCTGGCGCGATTCCTGCGGGCCGACGCCAGCTTCCACTTCATCCACGCCGAAGACATCGCCCGCGTCTGCTGTCACCTGGCACTCACGCCCCACGGCCCCAACCCCGAAGCGGGCCAGGGGGCGGTGCGGCGGCTGGTGCTGGGTCAGCCGGCGGTGACGGTGAATGAAACCGTGGCCAGCCTCTGCCGCTGGCGCGGGATGCTGCGGCCGCCGGGGCTGCCCCTCACCCCCTGGCTGATCGAAGGGCTGATCAAGGTGCTGCCCCTCGAGATCAACGCCTGGGACCGGTTCAGCATCCGCCAGCGCCATTTCGTGCATCGACCCGTGAGTCCGCCGGAACGCTTCGGCCTGCGATCCCATGCCGCCACCCTGGATGCGGTGTTCGACGATGCAGGCCTGCCCCAGCGGGGCCCCATACGTTTCGATCCGTTGCAGAGCTCCGGGGCGGTCGCCGGCGCTCCTTAGCTTGGGCTGGATCCTTCCAGCGCCCCATGCGTCGCCTGTTCAGCCTGCTGGCTCTCTGTGTCGCCCTCCTGTTCGGCACCGCTCCGGCCTTCGCCGCCGATGTGGCCCACGGGGCCCAGGTGTTCTCCGCCAACTGCGTCGCCTGCCACATGGGCGGTGGCAACGTGGTGAATGCTGAGCGCACCCTCAAGGCCGAAGCCCTCGAGGCTTACCTCGCCAACTACAGCGCCGGCCACGAGGCCGCGATCGCTTACCAGGTCACCAACGGCAAGAACGCCATGCCCGCCTTCGGCGGCAAGCTGTCCGAAGCCGACATCGCCGACGTGGCCGCCTACGTCGAAGACAGCTCCTCCAAGGGCTGGGCCTGATCCCCCATCCAGTCGACCCGACCGTCACCGCCCGACTGTCACTTTGAGTTGACCATTGCTTCAAGGGGCCCCCGGGGCCCCTTTTTGCTGGTCAGCCCCGCACCCGGCTGAGCAGCGCCAGGTAGAGGGTTTCATCGGTCTCGCGGATGTCGTACTCACTGGGAAACATCCCGTGCTGATGGCGATGGACCACCCGCCAGCAATGACGTTCGGGGTCGGCGCCCTGGGGGTCCAGGGCCGCCACTTCGGCGGCCAGCCCATCGAGCAGGGCGGCGTCGGCGCCAGCAGGCTGGTCCATGTCCATCGCCAGAGGTCATCCACGATGCCATCCCGCTCTGCCCAGGCGCAGCGTCCGCTGCTGGCGACCTCCCTGCTGCTGCTGGCCGGCGGCCTGCTGGTGGGGATGCCCCTGCGGGCAGCACCACAGCTGCGACCTGGCTATGCCCCCGGCGGTTGCCCGTGGATCGTGCCCAGGGGGCAGGAATTCGTGCAGCCGGCCCGCATCCCGGCCGATCGGGTGGAGCGAAAGAACGCCGGTGGCTGCCTGTCCCAGAACGACGCGATCTACGGCAGCGATGGCTGCCCCCTGCGGTTCTGCCAGTACCGCGAGGTGGGACCACTGCCACCGGCCGATCCGTCGGTGAAGCTGCAGCTGCCGACTCAGCCGCCGCTGCCATAGGCGACGGCGCAGACGGCATTGAGCAGCTGGGCCTGGTCGGCGGTCTGCGGCACCTGGCCGTTGAGCAACCCCTGGGAACAGTTGGCGGCCCCCTTGAGCCAGCCGCCGCTGCCGAGGCTGTAGCTGAAGCTGGCGCCACTGCTGCCGATGGCATCGACACTGCTGTAGTCGAGCTGCAGGGTGGCGCCGGGCACCACGATCACAGGGTTCTGGCTGGCACTGGCGGCATTGACCAGGCCAGCGATGGTGGCCGTGCTGGCCAGGGCGGTGAGTCCCCAGGCGGTGCTGGCGCCACCCCACCAGCTCCAGCCCCCCCAACCCGGAGCCCCGACCCCGTACCAGCCGGTCCTCCAAGGGCGACTGCCCCAGTAGCCACCGTTGGCCCAGCTGCGGTTCCAGCCATTGGCGTCACGCACATAGAACGCGTTGTTGACGTTGCGATCCACCGTCACGTTCCGGTCCACATCCACAGGTCGGTTGATGTCGAGGTTCCGGTTCAGATCGACGTTTCGGTCGACGCCGTCGTTGTCAAAGGGGCGCACCGCCGGCCCGTACTGGGGATGCCAGTCGGGACCGCCATGGAAGGCCGGTGCCGGCATGGCAAAGCCTCCGCGCGCGCCGAATCCCCCGCCTGCAAATCCCCCGCCACGCGCCTGCACCGGGATTGCCCAGGGCCCGGCCAGCAGCACAGGCAGAACAAGGCTGAGCAACGGACGGGCCATGGACAACAGAAGTCTTCTGTCAGTGTGGCCAGAAGTGGCGCCAGGGAGGGCGGTTTTCACCCCTGCGGTGCAGCAACCGAACCGCGGCCGGTGGGTCCTCCGTACCCCGGAGTGGTGCGGCGCCCATAGCGTGAGCGAAGAGCTTTCCCAGCCCCAGCCGTGATGCAACCCACCGCTGAACAGTTCACCGAGCAGGCCTGGGGCGCCATCGTGGCGGCCCAGGGACTGGCCCAGCAGAAACGCCAGCAGCAGCTGGAAAGCGAGCACCTGATGCTCGCCCTGCTGCAGCAATCGCAGGGCCTCGCCGTGCGCATTCTTCAGAAGGCCGGGGTCGCCCCCGCCCCCCTGCAGCAGCAGGTGGAGGCCTTCATCGCCCGCCAGCCCAGCCTGGCCAGCCCGCCCGACAACGTGTACCTGGGCAAGGGGCTGCAGACACTGCTGCAACGGGCCGACGAACTCAAAAAGGAGCTGGAGGACAGCTTCATCTCGGTGGAGCACCTGCTGCTGGCCCTGGCGATCGACGACCGCTGTGGCCGCAACCTGCTGCAGGCGGCCGGCCTCAACGAAGCGGGGCTGCGGGAGGCGATCCGTGCGGTACGAGGCAGCCAGCGGGTCACCGACCAGAACCCTGAGGGCACCTACGAATCCCTGGAGAAGTACGGCCGCGACCTCACGGCAGCAGCCCGGGCCGGCAAGCTCGACCCGGTGATCGGCCGGGATGAGGAGATCCGCCGGACGGTGCAGATTCTGTCGCGACGGACCAAGAACAATCCGGTGCTGATCGGCGAACCCGGTGTCGGCAAGACCGCCATCGTCGAAGGGCTGGCCCAGCGCATCGTCAATGGCGACGTGCCGTCGGCATTACAGAACCGTCAGCTCATCGCCCTCGACATGGGGGCCCTGATCGCCGGCGCCAAATATCGCGGGGAGTTTGAGGAACGGCTCAAGGCCGTTCTCAAGGAGGTGACCAGCAGCGAAGGGCAGATCATCCTGTTCATCGACGAAATCCATACCGTGGTCGGGGCCGGCGCCGCCGGTGGCGCCATGGATGCCAGCAACCTGCTCAAGCCGATGCTGGCCCGCGGTGAACTGCGCTGCATCGGGGCCACGACATTGGACGAACACCGCCAGCACATCGAGAAGGACCCGGCCCTGGAGCGTCGGTTCCAGCAGGTGTTTGTCGATCAACCGACGGTGGAAGACACCATCTCGATCCTGCGGGGCCTCAAGGAACGCTATGAGGTGCACCACGGGGTGCGCATCGCCGACACGGCGCTGGTGGCGGCGGCGGTGCTGAGCAGCCGCTACATTAACGACCGGTTTCTGCCCGACAAGGCGATCGACCTGGTCGATGAATCGGCGGCACGGCTGAAGATGGAGATCACCTCCAAGCCGGAGGCGATCGACGAGATCGACCGCAAGATCCTGCAGCTTGAAATGGAGAAGCTCTCCCTGGGCCGCGAATCTGACACCGCCAGCCGTGAACGGCTGGAACGGATCGAACGGGAACTGGCCGAACTGGGCGAGCAGCAGAGCACGCTCAACGCCCAGTGGCAACGCGAAAAGGGCGCGATCGATGACCTGCAGGCCCTCAAGGAGGAAATCGAGCAGGTGAACCTGCAGGTGGAACAGGCCAAGCGTGACTACGACCTCAACCGTGCGGCCGAACTGGAGTACGGCACCTTGGCCGACCTGAACCGCAAGCTGGCCGCCAGGGAAGCCGAACTGACCGATGGCGGCGGCGGCGGCCAGGCGCTGCTGCGGGAAGAGGTGACGGAAGACGACATCGCCGAGGTGATCGCCAAGTGGACCGGCATTCCCGTGAGCCGCCTGGCCCGATCGGAGATGGAGAAGCTGCTCGAGCTGGAGGGCGAACTGCACCGGCGGGTGATCGGCCAGCACGAGGCCGTGGCGGCGGTGGCCAATGCCATCCAACGGTCACGGGCGGGCCTGAGCGATCCGAATCGGCCGATCGCGTCGTTCCTGTTCCTGGGACCGACGGGGGTCGGCAAGACCGAACTGAGCAAGGCCCTGGCCAGCCAGCTGTTCGACAGCGATGACGCCATGGTGCGGATCGACATGAGCGAATACATGGAGAAGCACGCCGTGAGCCGTCTGATCGGTGCACCTCCGGGCTATGTGGGCTTTGAAGAAGGGGGACAACTCACCGAAGCGGTGCGGCGGCGCCCCTATGCGGTGATCCTGTTCGACGAGGTGGAGAAGGCCCACCCGGATGTGTTCAATGTGATGCTGCAGATCCTCGATGATGGGCGCGTCACCGACAGCCAGGGCCGCACGGTGGATTTCACCAACACCGTGTTGATTCTGACCAGCAACATCGGCAGCCAGTCGATTCTTGACCTGGGCGGAGATGACAGCCGCCATGGGGAGATGGAACGTCGGGTCAATGATGCACTGCGCAACCATTTCCGTCCGGAGTTCCTCAACCGTCTCGACGAAACGATCATCTTCCACAGCCTGCGGGCCGAGGAACTGCGGCAGATCGTCGAGTTGCAGGTGCAACGGCTCCGGCGACGGCTGGAGGACCGCAAGATCGGACTGGTGCTGGTGCCGGAGGCCCTCGACCAGCTGGCCACCAACGGCTACGACCCAGTCTATGGCGCTCGACCGCTCAAGCGAGCGATCCAGCGAGAGCTGGAAACACCCATTGCCAAGGCGATCCTGGCGGGTCGTTACCAGGCAGGCGACACAATTAGCATCACCGTTGCTGATGGTCAGTTGAATGTGACCGAACCGAATGCCAGTGCCGCCTCAAATGAGGATCGATCGGCACCTGTACCGAACGCCTCAAATCCGGAGACAAGCATGCGACCGGCGATCAGACACTGATCAGCAGACACGGACTGCAGGTGATAGGTGCCTGGGGGCAGGACAAGGGTATCGAGTCCTGTCCCTCCAAGAAACGTTCCATCTCCGAACCCTCGGAGGGTGTCGTTGCCACGACCGAGGGTCAGACGACCGGATCCCAGGTAACCAGGCTGCACGGGCGATGAGGATGCGGACTGATCCACAAGGCAATCCACAAGGTCGTTGCCATCCCCCAGATCAATGAGGCCATCGTTGAGGACCGGGCGAGAGCCCTGGGGGGAGAAGATCGAGTCGTAGGGGGGCGGGCTGCTGTTCCTCAAGACATCATCCCCCGAGCCCATGCGGATCTGGCCGTTGGCGCGGTTGATGAGCGATGGACCTCCACCAAAACAGGAGAACTCAATGGTGTCGTGACCAGGGCCAGTGGCGAGATTGCCAGTGTTGTCGATGGCGACTGATTGCAAGGCAT
This sequence comes from Synechococcus sp. UW140, assembly GCA_945861105.1. GTDB lineage: Bacteria > Cyanobacteriota > Cyanobacteriia > PCC-6307 > Cyanobiaceae > CAIQIA01. The sequence goes on along the minus strand of CAMASU010000006.1, from coordinate 8,494 downwards.
TGACGAGAATGGAATCGGCACCGAGGCCCATCAGGATTGAGCCCTTATTCTCAAGGCCAGCCGGCGAGGCATCGACGGCAAGACGATCAGCCCCGAAACCGAAGCGGATGGCGCCTTCATTGCGAAGCCCGATGGTGCGACCAGAACACAACAACGAATCATTTCCCTGTCCCAGATGAATCAACCCGGTGTTGACAACACCAGCATCACCTAGGGCTTCTTCAGGACAAGGATCATAGATATTCAGCCGATTTGTAAAACCGCTAGCGCTGATAGAATCATCACCAATATCGGCATCCAGGGTACCATGATTGGCGAGACCAAGACAACCATCAGGCCGGATCCAGTCGTCACCAGTTGCAGTTACTATCATTCCCTCATTCAGGATGCCGAAGCTATTCGGTTGGCCTCCAGAATGGGAGTTTTCAGCGACAATCTGATCATCACCAGCGCCCGCATGAATCACCCCGGAATTATGCAACCGTGGGCGAGGAACTGAGTACGTCCAGAATACGTCAGCATATATCAGCTATTGACCCTCATCCAGGAATGAGAGCTGATCATCGCCAAGGCCAGTACCAATGGTCCCGGCGTTAATGAGTTCAGAGCCACTTTCAGAGACATAGAGATAAGGATCCTCGTACCGACCACCGGTGATAAGATCGCCGCCACTACCGGTGGCCACGGTCCGTCGGACATCAACATGCCAAACACTGGCATACGCTGAGTCAGCCAAAGGGCTGAAGCGTTCTAGCGATACATCAGTCATTAAAGAGTTCCCCAGGCACCTGTGTCACGGTCCCGAACGAGACCTGAAGATTGGTGTGCAAAAACAATCATAAACCCTGACCTTGGCACATGAATGCCACCAGCTAAAGACATTTCTTACGGCTCTTCGCCTCACTTTATGACAGTCGCCGGATCATTGAGTTGGTTCTGAGTCTGCTCAATCCCGCTCACCCCGCCAAAGCCGCCGCGATCGTGGGGTTCGAGTACCAGCTGGTCGGGCCCTCGGTGACGGCGACGATGCCGAGTTCGGCCCGCAGCTCCTCCAGGTTGTCGGCCAGCCGTTCCTCCCAGATCACCGGGAACAACGGCTTGGCCGCTGCCGCGATCTCGAAGCCATGGCTGATCATGCGAAAGGTGTGGCTGGCCGTGCGCAGCCGCTCTTCATGGGTGCTGAGCATCTGCTCGGGCATCTCGCTCTTGAACCAACTGAGCAGCAGGCTGATCAGATCCAGAAACCCCAGCCCCGGATGGTTGAACTGACCCACGCTGATGCTGATCACACCGATCTCACCAAAGCCGTCGAGGCTGAAGCCGCTGAGGATGTGATGCAGGTCGTGGGTGGCATAGACGCGGTAGTTGATGTAATCGGCATCGGTTTCAAGGTTCTGAAAAAACGAAGGCTCCGGGAAGAAGTTGATGTCGTAACCCAGGGCATCGAGCACTGTCACGTAGGTGTGCCCCAGGCTCCCCGGCGGCAGGGCCCGCAGGGCCTCCACGTCGTACTGACCGCTGAGCCGTCGCTCGCGGATCAGGGCCGCGGCATCGGGATGGCTGCCCAGGATCCGTTCGCACAGCCGCATCGGCGCCGACTCCCGCAGGCGATGGGCCACCAGAAACGCATTGGTCGTTTCTTCGCCCGCACCGGCAGCCAGATCCGTCAGTTCCAGGAAGTCCTGCAGGTGCTCGCGGGTGGCGATGCGGTCGAGATAACGGAAGCCCAAGGGAACAGCAGCGGCAGGCCCCGGGGTTAACCGGCGAAGGTTAAGGGCCGCTCAAGGGCGTGGCGGAGACGACAGGCCGGCCAGCAGTGCCTCGAAATTCTGGCGCTGACCCAACCACAGGGCTTCTTCACGGGCATTGGGCAGCAGCCGCAGCAGCTCACCCTCGAGCCCATGGCCCTCGGCCGCCAGCGCGCGAAACCGCTGCAATGCCGAGGTGGGACTGAACAGCAGGCACACCAGCAGGGCCAGACCGCAACCGAGCAGGTAGTCGATCCAGCGGGTGGGGATGTACCAGTCGGCCAGGGCCTGGTAACCGGCGAAGGTGACACCACTCGAGATGAGTGCCGTGCGCACGTGGGCCCGCAGCCCCAGCAGGGGCAGCAAGGCCGCCGTCCCACCCATCACCAGCGCCAGCGACACGCTGCTCACCCCGAAGATGTTGAACACCAACCAGGGCATGACGATCCCCAGACTTACCCCCACCATGCGATCCCGCACGCGACCGAGCGTCGCCCCCAGGCTTTCGTTAAGCAGAATCACCACTCCGAAGTAGACGTACTTGGGATTGACGGCACCCAGACCCTGACCCACGGCCAGGGCCAGGGTGGACGCGATCAGCTTGCGCCAGAAAAACGGATCCGCCAGCCGCTGGCTGATGCTGCGGCTGGGCCCCACCGCCGGCGCCTCCCCGGCCGCCGGTGGCGGACCATCACCGGGCAGGCGAAAGGCCTCCGGCAGCAGCACCCCCATCGCCAGCCCCAGCACCACGGCCAGCCACTGGTGCCAGGCCGACAGCCAGGTGCTGTTGGAGCCCAGCAGGGGCAGCACCGCCAGGATCGGCAGCAGGGTGCGCAGCATCGCCAACTTGTCGGGCAGCATCTGCGCCAGCAGCTGGGCCGCCAGGGACACCACCCCAAAGGCCCACACCACAGGGGCCTCGAGCAACGGCTTGAGCAGGGTGCCCAACCCCAGCCCCACCAGCACCAGCAGTGGCAACAGCACGAACAGCGGGGTCGGCCAGCGGCCGAAATCGGGCCGCACCACCAGGGCGGCGATGACCACCCCATAGGCAGCCCCGGACCCGAAACCCAGGGCGTGGGCCATGCTCCACACCAGAGCCACGGCCAGGCCCACCACCAAGGGGTAGCGCAGGGCTGCCGGGGCCGTCATGTCTCGCGGGCCAGGGCCTGCAGCAGACCCACCACCAGGCTGATGAGCAGCAACGCCAACCAGAACCACAGCCGCGGTGGTTCGGTTCGGGTGCACAGCAGCAGCAGGCCCAGGCTCAGCCAGGGCCAGGGCTTGAGCCAGGGGGCCAGCAACCGCCTGAAGGGGGCAGGGGTGCGACTCATGGCCGCGACCCCGCCAGCCAACGCCAGAACGGCGCCACATAACTGATCAGCGAGCGCTGCTCCACCTCGGCCGACGCTTCCAGCGGCAGCCGCGACGGCAGGGTCTGCGACGGTCCGGCCCCACGGCTCCAGGCCAGGCCGGTGGGGGTGGCGGCTGTCCGCAGCTGCACCACCCCCAGCCGCAGGGGGGACCCGGCCCGGCCGGGCAGCTGGGCGGTGAGATCACCACCGTCGCCGTAGGAACGCTGGCGGGCCGTCGCCATCAGGTTGGCGGCTTCTTCGGTGCCGCCAACCTGGGCTGCCACATCCTCAAGGCTCACACTGGCGGGCGACAGCTGCTGCAAGGTACCTGTCAACGTGCCCCAGCGCTGTTCGGCACCGCCATAGCTGTCGCGGCTGAGCAGCTGTGGATCGAGTTCCAGACGATCACCAGGGCGCAGGCGGCTCGCATCGGCACTGGTGAACAGCACCAGCGCCACCTGCCCGCGATCTTCGCCGGCCAGGGCCAGGCTGCCCAGGCGCTGACCCGGCAGCACCGCCTGGCCGGGCTCCACCGCCAGGTCGAGGATGCGACCGGTGCCGGGGCTGAACACATCCTGCGACAGCTCCAGGGCCAGCAGGGCCGCCCGCTGGGCCCGCAGCTCGGCCCCGCGGGCCTGCACCTCGGCCCTCTGGGCCTGCAGCTGGGCCCGCTGGCCATCGATGGTGGCGATGTCGGCCCGGTTCCGGAGGAACAGGTCCTGGGCCCCCACCCAGAGGGGGCTGTAGCGGGCGATCACCTGGTCCTTGCGCAGATCTTCGAGGGCGCGCAGCTGGCGTTCCACCGGCTGGTTGGTGGTGGTGAGCTCGCCGCGGCGCACCTGCAGGGCCCTGTCCTGCACCCCGAAAGCCTGCAGCTGGGTGTTGAGACCATCCATCTGCCGATCGAGGGCCTGCAACTGGGCCTGGATCACCCGCGGGTCGGGCGCGATGGCGCCACCGCCGGCGGCGGCCTGGCCGACCCGGTTGAGGGTGATCAGCAGCTGGCCTTGGGTCACCGCCGTGCCCACCGCCACCTTGATGTCCTGCACTTGACCGGGCCCTCGGGCATAGAACGCCCGCCGGCTTTCGGGGGCCGTGAGCAGGCCGCTGCCCCGCACCTTCACCGGGATCGACGGGGTCACGGCCCAGAGGAGGGTGAGACCGGCCACGAGCCCCACCGGCGCCAGCCGCCACAGTTGCTCCAGCGGACGCACCAGCCCAAGCCCCGGATTGGCCAGACCCTAACTGCCGCTGCGGAAGCGTCCCCTAAGGTCCTGGCCACTCCGCCACCCGTTCTCCGTGCGCCTCGTCCGCTGCAGCCTCACCCTGGCGGCCCTGCTGCTGGCGGCGGGTGCCGGCCAGGCGGCTCCGTGGACCCTGGCCGAGGTGCTGGAACGGGGCCTGCCGGCGTCACCGGGGCTGGAACGGGCCCGGCGCGAGCTGACCCTCAGTGAAGCGGCCGTCGACTTCAGCCGCAGCCTGCGCCTGCCGCGGCTGGATCTGGTGGGCAGCGCCAGCGGCACCCAGGTGGGCACCTCGATCGGCGTGGTCAGCAACCTGCCCACCATCGGTGACCTGAGCTTCGGGCTCAACCAGAAGGGCTATGCCGTGCTGCAGAGCCTCTTCGCCGGCACTGGTGTGGTGCTGAACGCCAACCTGCTGCCCATTGGTGAAGGCTGGCAGCTGGCGGCCGCCGGCAGTGCCCGCCAGGCCTCACGGCTGCAGCTGAGCGAAAGCGAGCGGCAGGTGCGCTGGGAGCTCGAAAGCAGCTACCGCAACCTGCAGCTGCGCCAGGCCCTGGTGCCGGTGTGGCAGGCCGCCCTCGAAGGCTCGTCGGCCCTGGAACGGGATGTGCGTCAGATTTATGCACGCGGCCTGGCGGCCCGCATCGATGTGTTGCGGGTGGCGGCCCTGCGGGCCAGTGATCAGCAGGGACTCGTGACTGCCCAGGCCCAGCGGGCCGCGGCCCAGGGGCGCCTGGCGGCCCTGCTGGGCCTGCCCGGTGACGACCTGCCCGACGCGGCCGACCCGATCAGCAGCCGACCCGACCCCTGGCCCCTGGGGCTGGAGGCCAGCCTGCGGCAGGCCCTTGACGGGCGCCCCCTGCTCGAGGCCCTGCAGCTGCAGCAGCGGGCCAGCCGTGAACGGGCCCAGGCCGCCCGCTCAACCCTGCTGCCCAGCCTGTCGCTGCTGGCCGGGGCCGGCATCAACACCAACACCATCGATGTGCCCGTGCTGCAGGCCTCGGGCCAGGTGCAGGGTGGAGCCCGCAACCTGACGCTGCCTGGGGTTGACTCGCCGGGGAGCCTGCGGGGCAACTTCTACGACTGGGGCGCCCTGCTGCAGCTGCGCCAACCCCTGTACGACGGGGGCCGAGCCGCCTCGGGGGCGGCCCTGGCCGAACGGGAGGCGTCGGTGCTCGAGGCCGATGCCGAGGTGGCCCGCCAGCGCATCCGCACGGCGGTGGTGGAGGCGTGGCAGCAGCTGCAGAGCTCTCCCGAACGCATCGCCGCCGCCCGCGAAGCGGTGGCAGCGGGTGAACGGGCCTTGCGGGATGCTCGGCTGCGCTATCTGGCCCAGGTGGAGTCCCTCACCGAGGTGCTTCTGGTGCAGCGGGATCTGCAGGTCGCCAGGGCGGCGCTGCTGGTGGCGGAAACCGATCAGGGCCAGGGACAGGCCCTGCTGCGGCGCGAAACCGGGATGGACTGAGGGGTCAGCGGGCTGATTCCGAACTCGTCACCCGCACAGGCACAGCCACGGGGACGAGCGCCTGGGAGGGTTGCAGCAGGGCCGACAGCATGCCGGCATCAAACGAGAAGCGACCGGGACCCAGCAGCAGCAGGCCGAGGCTCCCGCCGAGGTAGAGCGCCACGAGTTCGAGCACATAGATGTTGAGACCCGCGGTGAGAATGTGCTGGTATGCCGCCACGGTCATGGTGCCGGCAATGGCAAGGGCCCCCAGGGGCATGAACAGGCCGAGGATGAGCAACCAGCTACCGATCAATTCCGAAAAACCGGCGGCATAGGCAAAGAACAACGGAAAGGGCAGGTGCAGCGAGGCGACGTAGGTGTTGGCGAACTGCTGGGGATCGGCCAGCTTTTCCTGGCCGTGGTGGATCATCAGCACACCGATGCTGAGCCGCAGCAGCAGCAGACCGACCGACGCCCAACGGCCCTGGCCCAGCAGATAGGGGCTGAGCCAGCGGTCGAGGAAGCGACGCTGGGGCAGCGTCAGCACCGGGCCCGACGTGGTGAGGGTTGGCGCATCGGCCTGGCCATGGCGGCTCAGCGAGATGAACCAGAGGGCGATGCAGGCGGCCCCAAAGCCGCTGAAGAGTTCAAGGACAAGAGTGGTGGTCACAGCAAGGGCGCCGGTGGCCGCGAGTCTGGCAACTGAGATGAAGAACCGTGAAGCATTCCTGAGGGAACGCGCTCAGACCAGGCTGTCGATGCGGTCGGCCAGCTGCAGATCCAGGGTCGAGAGGCCGCCAAGGTCATGGGTTTCGAGGGCGATGCTGACCCGGTTCCAGACGTTGCTCCAGTCGGGGTGATGCCCGAGGGCTTCGGCCGCCAGGGCCACCCGGGCCATGAAGCCGAAGGCCTCCGAGAAGTCGGCGAAGCGAAAGTCTCGGCAGAGCCTGCCGTCCTGGAGGCGCCAGGCCGGCAGGCGTTGGGGCAGGTCGGCGAGCTGGGCCGGGTCAAGCAGGGTCGCGGCCATGGCAGAGCAGTGGGGCCCCGGTTCTAGCCAGGGCCGCCACCGCCGGGGCCTCAGAGCCCGAACAGCGACAGGGGACCACGGCCCTGGGCCAGGGGGCAGCCCATCTGGGTGCCCAGCAGGGCGCCGAGGGGCACCGCCCAGCTGCGGCCGTCCTTGCGGGAGGCCATGTAGCCGATGCCGCCACCGGCGAGGCCACCGATGAGCCGGCCGGCATTGCAACGGCGGGACGACTGGTCAGCGGTGAGGGCCTGGCCGTTGGGTTGTGCGGGCTGCGACTCCGGCTCGGGGGTCGGCGCCGGCAGCGGGGCCTGGGCGATCTGGCGGGGGGGAAGGGGGTAGTCCGCGGCGATCTGATCAACGGGCACCAGCACGTAGCGGGGCTGGGATGCCACCTGCGGGGCGGGTGCAGGGGCAGGAACAGGCTTGATCACCGTCCTGGAAGGGGCCACATAAGCCGGGCCGGCGGCCACGGGCTCCAACAGGGCTGTGGCGGTGACGAGGGCGAGGCTGCCGGCAAGGGAAGCCGAAAGGCCGGTGGAGAAGGAGCGGAGGTTCATGGGTGAGGAGGAGTGAAGCTCACGGGCTCACTGTCCCGCCGCCGGATGACCGATCTGCAACCGCCCCGGCCCCGATCGCCAACATGGTGCAACCACTGTCACACCGCCGTCACATCTTCTGTCCACTACTGGCACAGCAGCGCCTCGACCCGCTGGCACAGGTGGGCCAGAAACGGCGCGGCCTCCAGGGGGCGACCGGAGACCCGCTCAACCAGTTCTTCTGCCTGCAGCGACCGGCCGATGGGCCACACCCGTGCCGCCAGCCACTGCTGCAGCTGCCGCTCATCAACGGCGGCGATGCGGTCGTCCAGCGGTCCCAGGTCGTGTTCCATCGCTTCGGCCAGCTGGGCGCTGATCAGGTGACCCAGGGCATAGCTGGGGAAGTAGCCGAACAGTCCTTCAGCCCAGTGGATGTCCTGCAGGCAGCCCTGACTGTCGCTGGGGGGCCGCAGGCCCAGCAGCTCCTCGCTGCGGCGGTTCCACTGCTGCGGCAGCTCGTCCACGGGCAGCTCGTGGTCCACCAGCGCCTGTTCAAGCTCGTAACGCAGCACGATGTGCAGGCAGTAGCTCAGTTCATCGGCCTCGACCCGGATCAGCCCGGGCCGCAGGGGGTTGAGGGCCCGCCAGAAGCCGGAGACGCCACCCCACGGGTCCGCCCCGAGTCCAGCGCAGAAGCGCGGATGCCAGCGCTCGGCGAAGGCACGGCCCCGGGCAACCCGGCACTCCCAGAACAGCGATTGCGATTCGTGCACTCCCATGGAGGTGGCTTCGCCGAGGGGCCAGGGAAACCAGTGGTCATCACCGCGGGGTAGGCCCTGTTCATAAAGCGAATGGCCCCATTCGTGGGCTGTGGCCAGAAAGGCCGACAGGGGCTGGCCGGGCACCACCCGTGTGGTGATCCGGAAGTCGTGGGGTCCGACGGTGCACGAGAAGGGATGGGCCGACCGCGACCGCTGGCAGCGGCTGGGGTCGTAGCCCCAGCTGTCGAGCAGGTCAGTGCAGAGCTGCTCCTGGAGGGGCTCCGGCAGCTCGACTTCGGCCGGCGGCCTGGCGGGACTGGCCGCCACCCTGGCCAGCAGGGCAGGCAGTTCAGCCTTGAGGGGGGCGAACAGCTCG
>CAMASU010000005.1 GCA_945861105.1 Synechococcus sp. UW140 | reverse complement strand
GCCGTGCCCGAAGCCTTCCTCGCCGAACCGATGGCCTATGGGCTGCCCGACATCACCGTGCCCGCCCACGACCTGCTGGTGCTGGGGGACAACCGCAACGCCAGCCTGGATTCGCACCTCTGGGGGCCCCTGCCCGAGGACCGGCTGATCGGCGTGGCGGTCTGGCGTTACTGGCCCCTCACGCGCTTCGGGCCGCTGCCGCGCCCCTGAGCCCGATCCGGTGCTGTTAAGTTGAGCACTGGCCCTGGCCTGGGACGGAATGTTCAATCCCGAGTTTCTGACGACGGAATCCGATGCCATTTCGGGCAACGGGCTCATCCGCTATCTGCAGGACCAGAGCCCCGATGTGCTGCAGCGGGTGGCCCGCTCCGCCGGGTCCGACGTCCAGGAGATCATTCGCCACAACGTGCAGGGGCTGCTGGGGATGCTGCCCGGCGAACAGTTCGAGGTTAAGGTGCAGACCAGCCGCGACAACCTCGCCGGCCTGCTGGCCTCGGCGATGATGACGGGCTATTTCCTGCGCCAGATGGAGCAGCGCATGGAGCTGGAGCGCTCTGTGTTCGGCACCATCAGCGACGACGACTGAGGGGCCGCCACCGCCGCCCCCTCAGGCCGACGGCACCACCCCCAGGCGCTCAAGCCGGGCGTTGAAGCCCCGCAGCAGCGCCCGGTCGTCGTGGTCGCTGGCGCAGCCTTTGCGCTTCTGGGGACCCGCCTCCCAGGCGGCAGCCAGCCGCTCCAGGTCCTGGGCCGTGGCCGGCACGGGAGCATCGAAATGGGCCGGCACCACCCGTTGCACCTCCAGACCGGCCACCTGTCGCAACCAGGCCCCCATCCGCTCCCGGTGACGGGGAAACACCAGTTCCTCGAGGATGGGCGCCACCTGCAGGGCGCCGTCACCGCTGAACCGTTCGAAGTGCTGCTCCCAGCCCTCGCGCCAACGGAATGGGTACCAGGCGCCCACCGTCTCGAGGCAGGCCGGCTGAAAGAAGCTGGCGAACAGCACCAGCCGTCGCCAGCCCCGCCGCCGCCGCTGCTCGTCGTCCTGAAGCGGCTCGTCACCATTGTCGCGAGCGTGGTAAAGCAACGGCCGCGGCTCCAGGTCGAGCAGCTCAGGCCGCCGATCCGACACGGCCACCAGCGCATCGGTCAGCACCAGCGTGCCGCTGGGGCGATGCAGCACCGTCGCCTCGAAGAACGGCCCCGGTCCCAGGGGCACGGGCCCCAGGGCCCGCCACTCGAGCACATCCCCATGGGGCAGCCCCTGCTCGAACAGCACCCAGGTGCGGCGGGCGGGGAACCCGAGCCAGGTCAGCGGCAGGGGCAGCGGAAAGCTCCACTGGCCGGGCGTCACCCAGACCGCCGCCTCCGGGAACGCCCGGGCCATGGCCGGCACCGGCAGCTTGTGCTCCAGCCCTGAGCTGGTGGGATGCACGATCGTGATCACCGGACCGTGGTCGGCCTCCAGACCCCGCAGCAACGCCAGGCATTCTGCGGTGGGCGCCACGGGGGCATAGAGCAGCAGCCCCTGGGGCAACCGCAGCACCGTCATCCGGATCGGCACGGCCACCGAGAACACCCCCTGCAGCTGCTCCAGGCTCCAGACCTCGCCGGGCACCAGGGTCCGCAGCAGCGTGCGGCGGCGGCCGTAGGGAAAGATCGGCAACAGGGGCCACCAGGGCCAGGCACGGGAGGGGGAATCGAGGGGCACCGGTGGGCAGCGGGCTGGACCGTTTCTACCGTGGGCCCACACCGGCAGACACGGGGGCAGGGGGCGATTGGAGGGGCTCGGGTTCCGCGAACTTCAGGCCCAGCTGCCTGAGCTGCTGCTGCACGATGCCGATGGCAGCGATCTGCTGGTGCTGCCGTCGCTGAGTTTCGAGCCGCGGGAGCTGGCCCTGGTGCCCGGCGCCCACCACTACGAAGAGCGGCAGCTGTTCGAGCTGGTGCGCCTGCGCCAACCCGGCAACCGGCTGGTGTACGTGACCAGCAAGCTGCTGCCCGAGCTCGTCGTCGACATGGTGCTCGAGCTGCTGCCTGGGGTGCCCACCTCCCATGCGCGGCAGCGGTTGCGCCTGTTCGATACCGACGACGCCTCCCTGCGGCCCCTCACGGCCAAGCTGCTCGAACGGCCCCGGCTGCTGCAGCGCATCCGCGCTGAACTGCGTCCCGGGCGCAGCCTGATGACCTGTTTCCTGGTGGGGCCCCTCGAACGGCAGCTGTCGGAACGGCTGCAGCTGCCGCTGCTGGGCAGTGATCCCTCCCTGGCCCACTGGGGCAGCAAGGCCGGCAGCCGTGAACTGTTCCAGCGCTGCGACCTGCCCCATCCGCGGGGCAGCGACCTGCGATACGACCTCGACGGACTGGCCGAGGCGACGGCGGAGCTGTGGGAAGCCTGCGGTGATCTGGCAGACGTGGTGGTCAAGCTCAACGAGGGCTTCAGCGGCGAAGGCAATGCCCGCCTGGCCCTGGCGCCCCTGGACCTGGGGGCCCTCGACGGGCCCGCCCGTCGCCGGCGCCTGCGCGAGGCCCTCGAGACCCTGCCGATGCCGGCCGCCGACTGGAAGGACGAGCTGCTGCCCCGCCAGGGGGCCCTGGTGGAGGAATGGCTGGCGAAGGCCGACGAGGTCTGCTCACCGAGCGTGCAGGGCATGATCCATGCCGATGGCCGGGTCGAGATCGTCTCCACCCATGAGCAGGTGCTGGGGGGCAGCGACGGCCAGACCTACCAGGGCTGCCAGTGTCCGGCCCGGGCCGACTACCGGCTGCAGCTGCAGCAGTGGGGCCTGCGGCTGGGCCACGAACTGGCCCGCCTGGGGGCCCTCGAACGCTTTGCCCTCGACACCGTGGCCCGCCGCCAGGGCGAACACTGGGAGCTGCACGCCATTGAGGTGAACCTGCGCAAGGGCGGCACCACCCATCCCCAGATGGCCCTGCGCTTTCTCAGCCAGGGGAGCCTCGACTGGGACAGCGGACGCTTCCTCTCACCACGGGGCAACGAGCTCTGCTACGAGGCCACCGACACCTTCAGCGACCCCGTGCTGCGGGGCCTGCTGCCCCTCGACCTGGTCGACACCGTGGTGGGGGCCGACCTGCATTACGACGCCCTGCAGGAGCGCGGCAGCGTCTTCCATCTCCTCGGGTGCCTGTCGGAGTACGGAAAGCTGGGGTTCACCTGCATCGGCAGCAGCCCCGCCGAAGCGGCCGCCCTCTACCGACGCACGGGCGAGACGCTGCTGGCGGCCGGGCGAGACGCCGGCCATCGGTAGGATCCGCGCGCCTGTCCCGCCACCGATGGCCAACATCGACCAGCCCCCCAGCCGCACGATGCCGAATCTGCTGCACGTGCTGCCGGCCTTTGCGGACGCCGACGCCCTGCGCCTGAATGTGATCGTCGAGCTCAACTCGATGACGATCAACAAGTACGAGCTGATCACCGAAACGGGTCACCTTAAGCTCGACCGGGTGGGCTACAGCTCCCTGGCCTATCCCTTCGCCTACGGCTGCATCCCCCGCACCTGGGACGAGGACGGTGATCCCCTGGACGTCGAAATCGTGAACGTGACCGAACCGCTGGTGCCGGGCTCGGTGGTCGAGGCGCGCATCATCGGCATCATGACCTTCGATGACGGTGGTGAGGTGGATGACAAGGTCATCGCCGTGCTCGCCGATGACAAGCGCCAGGACCACATCACCAGCTTTGAGCAACTGGGAGAGCAGTGGCTCAAAGAAACCCAGTACTACTGGGAGCACTACAAGGATCTGAAGAAGCCCGGCACCTGCCGCGTCAATGGCTTCCTCAACAACGACGAGGCCGTGCGCATCGTGCGGGAGTGTGAGCAGCGTTACGTCGAGACGATCGAACCGAAGCTGGTGGGCTGACGCCTGCCGGCCATCGACCAACCGGCCATGAAAAATCCCCGCCCGTGGGGGCGGGGATCGGTGACCCCGGCCTCTGCAGGTCGGGGTCTTGTCTTCGGGGGGTTGATCAGCCGATGCTGGGGGCCGTCAGGGCCACCGGGGTGGCCGAGACCGTCGCCAGGTCAAGCGGGAAGTTGTGGGCGTTGCGCTCGTGCATCACCTCCATGCCGAGGCCGGCACGGTTGAGGATGTCAGCCCAGGTGGGCAGCACCCGACCCTGGGAGTCAAGGATCGACTGGTTGAAGTTGAAGCCATTCAGATTGAAGGCCATCGTGCTCACGCCGAGGCTGGTGAACCAGATGCCCACCACCGGCCAGGCAGCCAGGAAGAAGTGAAGGCTGCGGCTGTTGTTGAAGCTGGCGTACTGGAAGATCAGACGACCGAAATAACCGTGGGCGGCCACGATGTTGTAGGTCTCCTCTTCCTGGCCGAACTTGTAGCCGTAGTTCTGGCTTTCGCTTTCGGTGGTCTCACGGACCAGCGAAGAGGTCACGAGCGAACCGTGCATCGCCGAGAACAGGCTGCCGCCGAACACACCGGCCACCCCCAGCATGTGGAAGGGGTGCATCAGGATGTTGTGCTCAGCCTGGAACACCAGCATGAAGTTGAAGGTGCCCGAAATGCCGAGGGGCATGCCGTCCGAGAACGAGCCCTGGCCGAAGGGATAGATCAGAAAGACCGCGAAGGCAGCCGACAGCGGGGCGCTGTAGGCAACGCAGATCCAGGGGCGCATGCCGAGGCGATAGGACAGCTCCCACTGGCGACCCATGTAGGCGGAGATGCCGATCAGGAAGTGGAAGACCACGAGCTGATAAGGGCCACCGTTGTAGAGCCACTCATCGAGGGAAGCGGCTTCCCAGATGGGATAGAAGTGCAGACCGATGGCGTTGCTGCTGGGAATGACAGCACCGGAAATGATGTTGTTGCCGTAGAGGAACGAACCGGCAACAGGTTCACGGATCCCGTCGATGTCGACGGGGGGAGCTGCGATGAAGGCGATGATGTAGCAGATGGTCGCAGCCAGGAGGCAGGGGATCATCAGCACACCGAACCAACCCACATAGATGCGGTTGTCGGTGCTGGTGACCCACTCGCAGAAGCTCTGCCAGCTGCTGGCGCGTCCGCTGCGGATTGCGGTGGACATGAGCGGAATCAGAAATGAGGACGGCTCCAGGACGGAGCCTCGTCAGGCTAAGAAACCACCGCGATCACGAGAAAACATTTATCCAAAGTTTTTGAAGCACTGTTAAGTGGAGGCCGTGGCGGTCTGGCGCTGGCCCCAGGCGAAGGCCTGGTCAACGAAGCCCTGCCAGTCGAGGCGCTCCTGCTCGAGGGCGCGGCTCACCAGCTGCGGGAACCGGCTCGGCAGAGCTGGCAGCTCCTCCTCGGGCACCCCGGAGGCCAGGGCCAGGGCATCGGCCATGGAGCGGGCCAGCACCCTGGTGAGGTAGGCAGCCGACAGGGCCTGCAGCGTTCCCCCCACCAGCCAGGTGGCGCCGTGGAGCTTGAGGGCGGCCCCCAGGGCCTGGGTGCCCCATTCGACCGTGCCGAGGGCCAGGGCCACCCGACCCAGCTCGAGGGCAGCGCTGCGCAGCTGGTCGGGCGTCCAGCGGCAGGGCCAGAGCTCGGCCATCTCGCGCAGCAGCAGGCCATTGACCACGGTCATCAGCAGCAGATCGGCCGAAGGAAGCGGCGACCCCAGCACCGCCGCAGCCACCAGCCACTGGCTCCGTTGGACCAGGGGCTGCAACCGGCGCCGCCGCTCAGCCTCGAGCTGCTGCTGCCAGCGATCCTGCAGCTGACGCAGGCAACGCAGCCGGGTGGCGCGACGGCGACCGGCAAACGGCAAGCGCTCGGCGGGCAGGGCCTCCCCCAGCCGCGCCAGGGTCAGGCCTTCCCCCAGCTGGGCGGTGAGTTCGTGGCGCAGGGCCGGCCAGCGCTCCGGATCGGGGCAGGCCGCCAGCACCAGCACGGGCAGGTCGGCCGGAGCCGCCTGCAGCCACCGCAGGTCGGCGGCCGTCGCGGTGTCGCCCAGCAGCCACACCACCCGATCGGCCTGAAGCAGCTGGGCGGGCCAGCTCCATTGCTGGGGGGCCGGCGGCAGCGGCCGGGCCACGTGCAGCAGGGCCGGCACCGCCCGGCGCAGGCCCTGCTCCAGCCACTGCCGCTCGGCCGCGGCGGGCGGGCGCCCCGCCAGTACCAGCTGTTCCTCGGGGCGGTCCAGCTGCAGCTGCAACTGCTCCAGTTCCCGGGTGGGATCGGCACCGCCCAGGCCGAGGGCCTCGAACTGCTGCAGCAGACCCCGGCAGTGCTCCAGCAGGGGCTCGGGCGCCTCGGGCAGGGCGACCGCCAGGGCCGAGCGGGGGCGCTGCAGCAGCCAGGCTCCAGCTCCGGCCAGGGCCGCCAGGGCAGCGCTGCCCAGGGGACCGTGGCTCAGGTCTCCGACGACCCAGCCGCCACCGAGGATCAGGCCGCCGACCAGCAGGGGACGCAGCGGGGGGCGGATCGGCAGGGCAAGCATCGCCGGGCGGGGGAGGGCGTGCCCCCTGTCTAAGTCAGTCGGGCCGACCTGAATCACCGCGACAACCCCGCGCCCACCCGGCGATGCGCCACACTTGGCCCCGCGACGCACGCCAGCAGGATGGCCGAACAGGAACGCCTGGACCGCGGGGAGCGGTCTGAGGGAGGACGGCGTGAAGGCCGCCGGGGTGGCGGCGGTAGCGGCGGCGGTGGTGGTGCCGACCGGGACGGTGCAGGACTGCGCATCCGGCTCAGCGACAACGAACTGCGGGCCGCCCGCACGATTCAGGACGCCTTCCAGCTGCGTTCGACCGTGGCCGTGATGGGCTTCTGCCTGCGCACCATGGCCCAGCTGCTGGAGCAGGGCGCCCTCGAGGGCGTGACGGACCAGCCGCGGGGCGGCCGCAGCGGGGAACGGGGGGAACGGGGCGAGCGTCGGGGCGGTAGCGCACCGGCGGGCCGCGGGCCACGGCCTGATCCCTTCGCCCGTCCCAGCCGTCCAGCGGCTCCGGTGGCCGCAGAGCCGGAACTGACGGAAGAAGGTGAAGTGGCCGAGCTCAGTACCGAGGTCAGTACCGAGCTCAGTACCGAGGTCAGTACCGAGGTCAGTACCGAGGTGAGCTCCGAGGTGACCAGTGAGGTGATCGCTGACACGGAGGTGGGTGAAGTCTCCGAGGGTCAGGATCAGCCGACCGCCGAAGCTGCCTCCGTTGAGGCAGAAGCTGCCGCCGAAGCTGAGCCTGCTGTTGAGGAGTCTGCGGAGGCCTGATGGCGAGGCCCAGGGTTCTCTCCGGCGTCCAGCCCACGGGTTCCCTGCACCTGGGGAACTGGCTGGGGGCCATCCGTAACTGGGTGGACCTGCAGCAGAGCCACGACACCTTTTTCTGTGTCGTCGACCTGCATGCGATCACGGTCCCCCACCGCCCCGAGGCCCTGGCCGAGGACACCCGGCGCACCGCGGCCCTCTACCTGGCCTGCGGCATCGACCCGGAGATCGCCACGGTCTTCGTGCAGAGCCATGTGCCGGCCCACAGCGAGCTGTGCTGGCTGCTCAACTGCCTCACGCCGCTGAACTGGCTGGAGCGGATGATCCAGTTCCGCGAGAAGGCGGTGAAGCAGGGGGACAACGTGTCGGTGGGCCTGCTCGACTACCCGGTGCTGATGGCCGCCGACATCCTTCTGTACGACGCCGACATGGTGCCGGTGGGCGAAGACCAGAAACAGCATCTGGAGCTGGCCCGCGACATCGCCCAGCAACGGATCAACAGCCGCTTCGGCAGCCCCGAGACCCCGCTGCTGAAGGTGCCCGAACCGCTGATCCTGGCGGACGGCGCCCGGGTGATGAGCCTGGTCGACGGTCGCTCCAAGATGAGCAAGAGCGATCCGAACGAAGGCTCACGCATCCTGCTGCTCGATCCGCCGGAGGTGATCCAGCGCAAGATCAAACGGGCCAAGACCGACCCGGTGATGGGGCTGAGCTTCGAACCCGACCGTCCCGAAGCCGCCAACCTGCTCGGTCTCTATGCCGTGCTCAGCGGCCGCGGTCGCGCCCTGGCCGAGGCCGACTGTGCCGACATGGGCTGGGGACGCTTCAAGCCCCTGCTCACCGAAGCCCTGGTCGAGAGCCTGCGGCCGATTCAGGAGCGCTACGCCGCCATCGCCGCCGATCCCGGAGCGATCGAGACGGTGCTGGACCGTGGCCGCGAGCGGGCCGAAGCCGTGGCAGACGCCACCCTGGCCCGGCTGCGCCAGGCCCTGGGATTCCTGTCCCGCAGCCGCTGATCAATTCCCCCACAGGTCATAAAAAGACCTTATGAGATTCGGTATTTTGCCTTCATCGGGCAAAAAACAGCCCCCATTGCCCCTGCCCACGAGACAGCCTGCGACGACTGAGACCAGCGGGTCGCAGCGCCAGTAACACTTATCTCATCGAGAGACAAGGGGACTTCGCCTTCTGCCGCAAGGTGCCAGTCGCGAAAGCGACTAATGCGTCCTTAACGGGGAAAACTTGTCGAGCCCGTCCCCTCGACATCGACCGCATGGAATTGGCACTGCGACTGAAGGCAGGCCTGGGACTGGGGCTGAGCGCCATGGGCGCCGCCCTCACCCTTGCAACGGCACCCGGACCGCAGGTCCTGGCTCCCCGGCCCGAAGGAACCGCCCAGGCCAGCACCAGGGCCCACAACGACGGCCCCTATGCCCTGACCCCCGAGCGTCAGGCCCTGCTCAACACCATCCGCTACGCCGAAGGCACCTGGAAGAACGGCTCGAGCCTCGGCTACCGCGTGCTCTACGGCGGCGCCCTGGCCGACAACCTCCAGGAGCACCCCCGTCAGGTGGTCGTGAAGCGCTACACCAGCGCCGCGGCCGGCGCCTACCAGTTCCTGCCCCAGACCTGGGACATGGCGGCCAACACCCTCAACCTCAATGACTTCGGCCCCCGCAGCCAGGACCAGGCCGCCCTGTTCCTCATCGATCGCCGCCAGGCCCTGGACGAAGCCGACAACGGTCGCCTGACGCCGGAGCTGGTGGCCAAACTCGCCCCCGAATGGGCCTCGCTGCCCACGATGGAGCAGCAGAGCTTCTACGGCCAACCGGTGAAGGACTTCGAGGAGCTCAACAGCTTCTATCAGGAGAACCTGGAGGAGCTGCGCCGCGGTGGCCTGCCCCAGCAGGAACCGGGCAACGGGCTCGACACCCTGGGCTGATCGCTGGTCGGGGGCGCCTCAGGGCGCCTCGAGGCCGTAGGCACCGCCGACCCCGCAGCGGGTGGCGGCGGCCGTCCAGGCCTGCTCGAAACGCCCCCAGCGGAAACTGCGGGGGTCCCGTCGGCTCTGGCTGCGATCCACGGCGGAATGGGTGGTGATGCGCCGCTGGGGAATGCCCCAGCGCAGCTGCCACAGCAGCACCTGACCGGCCAGAGCCTTCATCTGTGCCGCTGTGTAACCGCTGTGGGCATCGCCGTCGCCGCGGCCGTCCGGCGGTGTCTCAAGGCTCACGTGCAGAGCCACGTTGTTGATCGAGCCGCCGGCCTGGGGGGGTCCCCGGCCGGTGGCGGATGCTCGCATCCCCCCAGGCGCTCCACCCCGCCCCGAAGGCGCGGCCACTGTCGGGCACCAGCCGCAGCACCGCCCCATCACTGCCGATCAGCACGTGGTAGCTGGCCTGGTCCTGGTCGCGGGGATGGGGGGTGGCGAACAGGCGCAGGGTTGCATCGAGGGGCACCACGGTCTCGTGCAGAACAATCAGTGCCGGGCGGTCGGGAACGGCCCCACCGGAGCCATCGCGGGGCCGTCTCACCCCGAAATTGGTGGCATCGACCGGGGCCTGGCGCTCGCGCCAGCCCAGCAGAGCGGCACAGCGGTCGGCGGCGGCGGCATCGGGGGGGAGCAGCGGCACCAGATCCGCCGCCTGCCTGTAGGGGCTGCGCCCCCGCCAGGCCTGCCAGCAGGCGCCGAGCGCAAGACCTGCGGCAAGGGATCCGGTCACCACCAGACCCAGGATCAGGCGGGAATCACGGCTCAAGGGACGGCGAGACACTGCGGTACAGATCCTGCAGTCCGAAGGCGACCAGGGGCAACCACAGCCCCGGCAGCCAGGGGGACAGGGGCAGGGTCACCAGGGTGAGCAGCGCCAGCAGTGCCAGGGGGGGCAGCAGCCGCAGGGGATGGGAGAGCACCAGCCGCAGGCTGGTGGCCATGGCCGTCCAGGCCTCACCGCCGCGATCGAGCAGCACCGGTAGGGCAAGGCTCCAGCCGAAGGCCAGCAGCAGCCCCGGCAGCACCAGCAGCAGGCTGGCGGCACCGGCCACGGCGCCGCTCAGGAGGGGCAGCAGCAGCAGCGGCAACGGCTGCAGCACCAGCGGCCGCAGCAGGTCCGCCAGGCCGGTGCGATGGCCGCCCTGCCAGCGGGATGCCGCCAGCACCGGGCCGGCCAGGGCGCTGGTGAGCACCACCAGCAGCAGAGGCACCAGCAGCATCTGCAGACCCACCAGCTGCAGCAGGGCGGGACCGCCCTGCAGCTCGGCAGCATCCAGCACCGGCCGCCTGGCGATCACGACCTGGGCCAGTCCCTGCAGCAGCAGCATGTGGCCGATGCCCCAGGCCGCCAGCTTGAGGGGAGCCTGGCGGTAGAAGGCCAGGGCCGCCGACAGGGAAGGGGTCACCAGAACAGGGGATGGGCGCCCAGACGGTAGGCCGCCGAAGGGCCCGCCGCAGCCCCTCAGGGTTCGCGGAACACGATCCGTCCGCGGCTGTCGTTGCCGACCTCCAGCAGATGGTCATGCTGCAGCCGGTCGATGGCGGCTCGCAATCCCGCCACATCCGTGAGGTCGGGGGGCTCGAGGGCCAGCAGCGCATCGTTGAGGGTGAAACCCTCGGCAGAACGGCGGGCAAGCCGCAGCAGCTGCCGCTCGAGCGGCTCAGGCCCCGGGGCCGCGGACCGGCGCGCCTCGGCGAGCAGAAACGGCTGGTTGGCCTGCTCCAGCAGGCGTTGCATCTGCAGCAGATCAATCAGCTGACCGATGCCGAGAAACCCCGCCGTGAACAGAAAGGCGGAGCCACTGACGGGGCGGCGCAGGTACAGGCGATGCAGGCCGCAGAACCCCACGAGGCCCAGCCCCCACAGGGCATAGGCCAGCACGGCCTGGCGACGCTGGGGCGCAGAGCCCTCCATCCATCGATCCCACAGGCCCCCAGCCTAGGAAAGCTCTCCGGCCGCCCTGCGTAGGATCGATCCAGGTGGCAGGAGCAAAGGGTGGTGGCAGGGGCAGCGTCGCAGGACCATGGCAACGCCCCGGCAGCAGCCCCTCCAGCTGCCACGGTCACCTTGCCGCGCACGGGCGACAGCCCGCAGCTGCTGCGCATCCGCCATTCCATGAGCCACGTGATGGCGATGGCGGTGCAGAAGCTGTTCCCAGCGGCCAAGGTCACCATCGGCCCCTGGACCGACAGCGGCTTTTATTACGACTTCGACCATCCCGAACCGTTCACCGAGGCCGACCTCAAGGCCATCCGCAAGGAAATGGTGAAGATCATCGGTCGACGCCTCCCCCTGGAGCGGATCGAGGTGACACGGGAGGAGGCCGAGCGTCGCATCCGCGCCCAGAACGAGCCCTACAAACTTGAAATCCTCGCGGGCCTGCAGGAGCCCATCACCCTCTACACCCTTGGAGAGGAGTGGTGGGACCTCTGCGCCGGTCCCCACGTCACCCACACCGGCGAGCTGGACCCCCGTGCCTTCGAACTCGAGAGCGTGGCCGGGGCCTACTGGCGGGGTGACGAGCGCAACGCCCAGCTGCAGCGCATCTACGGCACCGCCTGGGAGACGCCCGAGCAACTGGAGGAACATCGCCGCCGCCGGCAGGAGGCCCTGCGGCGGGACCATCGGCGTCTTGGCACCGACCTCGATCTGTTCTCGATCGAACAGGAGGCCGGCGCCGGCCTGGTGTTCTGGCATCCCCGCGGCGCCCGCATGCGCCTGGCCATCGAAGACCTGTGGCGCCGGGAGCATTTCGCCGCCGGCTACGAGCTGCTCTACACCCCCCATGTGGCCGACATCAGCCTCTGGCGCACCTCCGGCCACCTCGACTTCTACGCCGAGAGCATGTTCGGGCCGATGCCGGTGGACGAGCGGGAATACCAGCTCAAACCGATGAACTGTCCGTTCCATGTGCTCACCTATGCCAGCCGCCTGCGCAGTTACCGGGAGCTGCCGATCCGCTGGGCCGAACTGGGCACCGTCTATCGCTATGAACGCCCCGGCGTGATGCACGGGCTGATGCGGGTGCGGGGTTTCACCCAGGACGACGCGCACATCTTCTGCCTGCCGGACCAGATCGGCGACGAGATTCTCGGTGTGCTCAACCTCACCGAAGCCATCCTCAGCACCTTCGATTTCCGCAATTACCAGATCAACCTCTCCACCCGGCCCGAGAAGTCGATCGGTGACGACGCCGTGTGGGAGCTGGCCACGGCAGGCCTGATCGAGGCCCTCGACCGCAAGGGGTGGAGCTACAGCGTCGACGAGGGCGGCGGTGCCTTCTACGGCCCCAAGATCGACCTCAAGATCGAAGACGCGATCGGTCGGCTCTGGCAGTGCTCAACGGTGCAGCTGGATTTCAACCTGCCCGAACGGTTCGACCTGCACTACGTCGCCGCCGACGGCAGCCGCCAGCGGCCGATCATGATCCACCGCGCAATCTTCGGCTCGCTGGAGCGGTTCTTCGGGATCATGACCGAAAACTACGCGGGCGATTTTCCGTTCTGGCTTGCCCCCGAACCGATCCGGCTGCTGCCGGTCACCGATGAGGTGCTGCCCTGGGCCGAGGCCCTGCAGACCGAACTGCGGGCCGCCGGGGTTCAGGCCGGCATCGACCGCAGCGGCGACCGGCTCGGCAAGCTGATCCGCAACGGGGAACAGCAGAAGATTCCGGTGCTGGCGATCATCGGCGCCCAGGAAGCCGCCGAAGATGCCATCAGCCTGCGCAGCCGCCGCCAGGGGGACCTGGGACGGCTGCCACGGCAGGCCGTGGTGGCCGCCGCGGCCCGGGCCGTGCAGGAGCGTCAAGCGGGCCTCAACCTCTCGAACTGACCACCATGGACCTGCTGCTGGCTGGCGATCTGGGGGGGACCAAAACCCTGCTCGCCCTCTATGGCCCGGGGCAGCCACGGCCCATGCGGCTTGCCGAGCAGACCTTCGTGTCGGGGGCCTGGCCGGGGCTGGTGCCGATGGTGCAGCAGTTTCTGGTCGACCATCGGCCGCAGGGGGGGCGCTGCCGGGCGGCCTGCCTGGCGGTGGCTGGCCCCGTGGCAGGGGAACGGGCCCACATCACCAACCTCGGCTGGGAGCTGCGGGCCGAGGAGCTGTCGACGGCGGCCGACGATTGCCCGCTGGAACTGATCAACGACTTCGCTGTGCTGGTCTATGCCCTGCCCCTGCTGGCGGCTGACCAGCAGGCGCCGCTGCAGATCGGCACGGCGGACCCGGCGGGGCCCCTGGCCATCCTCGGAGCGGGCACGGGCCTGGGGATGGCCAGGGGCATCCGCCGGCAGGGAACCCTGCAGGCCCTTCCCAGTGAAGGCGGCCACCGCTGCTTCGCCCCCGAGACCGAGGAGGAATGGGAGCTGAGCCAGTGGCTGCGCCACACCCTGGGGCTCGACCGCCTGTCGGTTGAGCGGGTCGTGAGCGGCACGGGGCTGGGGCACATCGCCAGCTGGCGACTGGGGGAGGTTGACGGCCATCCTCTCCAGGCCGAGGCGCGGGCCTGGCGACAGGCACCGGCGGCGGTGGGGGGGGCCGACCTGCCGGCCCTGGTGTCGGCGGCAGCGACGAACGGCGATCCCGCCGCCCGCAGCGTGGTGGACCTGTGGCTGGGGGCCTATGGCTCGGCGGCAGGCGATCTGGCCGTGCACGAGATGGCGACCGGCGGCCTCTGGGTGGGAGGGGGCACCGCCCGCAAGCAACTGCAGGGACTGCAGTCCCCCCGGTTCCTGGAGCGGATGCGGCGGAAGGGTCGCTTCACTGAACTGGTGGCGGGCCTGCCCGTGACCGCCCTCACCGACCCTGGGGCGGGGCTGTTCGGTGCGGCCTGCCGGGCCCAGCTGCTGGCAGAGTGCGGCTGAGGCGCAGCCTGGGGGCAGCGGAGATGGAGCAAGGGGACAAGGGGGGGAGCGGACAGGCCGTTCTGGTGAACGTTCCCGCCACCACAGCCAACATCGGTCCAGGGTTCGACTGCCTGGGAGCAGCGCTCAACCTCAACAACACCTTTCATCTGCGCAGCCTCCACGCCGACAGTGAAGACTTTGAGCTGATCGTCGAAAGCAGCGAGGGGTCCCATCTGCGGGGGGGGCCCGAGAACCTCATCTACCGCTCCGCCCAGAGGGTATGGCGCGAGATCGGCTGTTCCCCGCGGGCCCTGGAGGCCAGGGTGCACCTGGCGGTGCCACCGGCCCGGGGCCTGGGCAGCAGTGCCACCGCCATCGTCGCCGGGCTGCTTGGCGCCAATGCCCTCGAGGGGGAACCCCTCAGCAAGGAGAAGCTGCTCGAGCTGGCGATCGACATCGAAGGGCATCCGGACAATGTGGTGCCCTCCCTGCTGGGGGGGTTGTGCCTCACGGCCCGGGCCGCCTCCCACCGCTGGCGCGTGGTGCGCTGCGAATGGCATCGGCAGGTGCAGGCCGTGGTGGCCATTCCCAGCATCCGCCTGTCAACTGCCGATGCCCGCCGGGCCATGCCCCGCCAGGTGAGCATTCCGGATGCGGTGGCCAATCTGGGCTCCCTAACCCTGCTGCTGCAGGGTCTGCGCAGCGGCAATGGCGATCTGATCGCCGACGGCATGCACGACCGGCTCCACGAGCCTTACCGCTGGCCGCTGATCCAGGGGGGAATGCAGGTGCGCGAGGCGGCCCTCAAGGCAGGGGCCTGGGGCTGCGTCATCAGTGGTGCGGGCCCCAGCGTCCTGGCCCTGGGCCCCCGCAGCAGCAGTGTTGCCATGGCCGCGGCCATGGAGCAGGCCTGGTTGGAAGCCGGTGTGAGCTGCAGGGCCGAATGCCTGGAACTGCAGCAGGAAGGTAGCCACTGGACCCCTCTGGAGGGATGAGCGCCGTATCCGTGGCGCACAACACCAGCCGGTCGGTTGCCGATTATACGTTGATGCAGGGAAAATGCCTGCCCACCGGGAACAGTGCTCAGGCAGGTCGCCCCACGGTTGTGAAAGCGATGGTCGGTGGATTGACTACGCGGGTGCGTGACGTGTCTGCATCACCCGTGAATCGCCTTCTTCTCGCTTCTGCCCTCCTGGGCGCCACCCTTCCCTCCCTCGTCGCCCCGGCCGTCCTGGCTGAGGAGGCCGTCAAGGCCGAGGACCAGCTGCTGGCCCAGAGCTACGGCACCACCCGCGTGACCACCCCCGTCTCCTACGAGCAGGGCACCGGGTTCTACGGCACCATCGGCGTAGGCGCCTCCTGGGCCACCAACGTCTCAGCCAGTGGTGACAGCCGCACCAACAACTGGGTGGACGGCAACGCCTTCAATGTGGTGCCCGCCTTCAGCGCCGGCTCGATCGTCGACAACCTCAGCACCATCACCGTCAACCCCCGCGTCAAGACCAAGTTCAGCGGCGGTTTTGCCGGTGAAGCCGGCCTGGGTTACGACTTCGGCGACGTGCGCGCTGAACTGACCTACGTCTACAACAACTCGCCGATCAACAGCGTTTCCGGCGAGCTCAAGCCCCGCCTTAACCTCAACGGCAACCAGTACGCCCTGCGCACCCGTGGTCTGGCCGTCGACGGCGGCAGCAGCACCAACAGCAACAGCGTCTTCGGTTCGCTGTACTACGACATCCCCACCAACAGCCGCTGGGTTCCCTACATCGGTGGCGGCATCGGCTACACCAACGTCAGCTGGGATGGCGTGGACTTCAACAACGTCCGTTACACCACCAACACCGTTCTGCCCAACCTGCCCTTCAACTCGGCCAGCCGGAACTCCACGGTTCTGGATCAGAACCTGTGGCGCCGCGGCAGCGTGAGCTACGGCAATCAGAACGTCGGCCTGTTCGGCTACCAGGCCAAGGTGGGTCTCACCTACGTGGCCAGCTGCACCACTGATGTGTTTGCGGAGGGCACCTACCAGGGCGCCAGCAACTTCGAGGTCAGCGGTTTCGATTTCGGTTCCCTCAACTCCTGGGGTGGTCGGATCGGTGCCCGCTTCCGCTTCGCTGACACCTGCAAGAAGCCCGTTGTGGTCGTCAAGCCCGCTCCCAAGCCGGCCCCCGCTCCGGTCTACGTGCCCCCCGCCGAGCCCGCCCCCGAGCCCATCCGCGGCCTCTGGTGAGCCATCGGGATCGTTCCGATCCTTTGCCCATCCGGATTTCCGGTTCCAGGGGCGCCCACGGGCGCCCCTTTTTCATGGCAACAATCCAGGGAACACAACCCATGCCACTGAGCACATCTACCCATTGGTGGGATGGCCGCTGGTAGCCTTGACCCTGCCTCAGCGCCGTTCGTCCTTTGGACCTCAGTCCCAGTGCCGGCGAGCTGCCCTGGCTCAGCCTGATCGTGCTGCTCCCCCTCGCCGGGGCCCTGCTGCTGGCGGTGCTTCCCCCTCGCGCCCAGGGGGCCGTGCGCTGGCTGGCCCTGGCCGTTCTGATCGCCGACCTGGCGCTGATGCTGCTGGCCTTCGGGCGCCACTACGACCCCACCGTCGGATCGCTGCAGCTGGTGGAGCGCATCAGCTGGGTGCCGGCCATGGGCCTGGAATGGAGTCTCGGTGCCGATGGACTGTCAGCTCCGCTGGTGCTGCTCAGTGGTGTGATCACCCTGATGACCGTGGCCGCCAGCTGGACCATCGAGCTCAAACCACGGCTCTATTTCGCCCTGCTGCTCGCCCAGGCCTCAGCCCAGGCGGTGGTGTTCCTCTCCCAGGACTTTCTGCTGTTCTTCCTGGCCTGGGAACTGGAACTGGTGCCCGTGTATCTGCTGATTGCCATCTGGGGTGGGGCACGGCGTCAGTACGCCGCCACCAAGTTCATTCTTTACACCGCCACCGCCTCCCTGCTGATCCTGGTGAGCGGCCTGGCCCTCGCCTTCAGTGGCGACCACTTCACCCTCAACCTCAGCGAACTCACAGCCCGCAGCGCCGGCGGCACCTTCGGGCTTCTCTGTTACCTCGGTTTTCTGGTGGGATTCGGCGTCAAATTGCCGATGTTCCCCCTGCACACCTGGTTGCCCGATGCCCATGGTGAGGCCAACGCACCGGTGTCGATGCTGCTGGCAGGGGTGCTGCTCAAGATGGGCGGTTACGCCCTGCTGCGCTTCAACGTGCAGATGCTCCCTGAAGCCCATCTGGTGCTGGCCCCGGCCCTGATCGTGCTGGGCATCGTCAACATCCTGTACGGCGCCCTCAACGCCTTTGCGCAAGACAACGTCAAGCGACGCATTGCCTGCAGTTCGGTGAGCCACATGGGTTTCGTGCTGGTGGGCATCGGCGCCATCGATGCCCTGGGCCTCAGCGGCGCCATGCTGCAGATGGTGAGCCATGGCCTGATCGCCGCCGCCATGTTCTTTTTCACCGGTGTGTTCTACGAGCGCACCAAAACCCTGTCGATTCCCAACATGGGCGGTCTGGCCAAGGCCCTGCCCATCACCTTCGCCTGCTTCCTCGCCAGCTCCCTGGCCTCCCTCGCCCTGCCGGGCATGAGCGGCTTCGTCAGCGAGATCACCGTGTTCCTCGGTCTCACCGAGAGCGACCGGTTCACCTTGCCGTTCCGGGTGGTGTGTGTGGTGCTGGCCGCCGTTGGCCTGATGCTCACGCCGGTCTATCTGCTCAGCCTCTGCCGCCGGGTCTTCTTCGGCCCCCGCATCCCGGCCCTGGCCGTGGTGGGAGACATGCGGCCCCGGGAACTGCTGATCGGCCTCACCCTGCTGGTGCCGACGTTGGTGATCGGCTTCTGGCCGCGGGTGGCCATCGACCTGTACGAGGCCAGCACCGATGCCCTGGCCGGCGTTCTCGGCCAGACGGCCCTGCTCGCCCTGGCGCAGTCCACGGTGACGGGCTGAGGCTGGAGATACTGGGCCCAGTGCTGCCCGGTCCGCCGCCACGGCCCCTGCCATGACCTCCTCCCACCCCGTTTCCCCGGCGCTGCCCCTGCTGGTGGGCGCTGGCCTCCCCCCCTTCGAGGCCATCACCGCTGAGCAGGTGGACCAGGGAATGCCCCTGCTGCTGGCCGAACTCAGCGGCTCCTTTGACGACCTGGAAGAGCGGTTGTCCCAGCGGCTGGCGGAGGCCGACGCCGGCGGAGCGCCCCTCACCTGGGAGGAGGTGATGGATCCGCTGCATCACCTTGGCGAACGGCTGCGCTGGAGCTGGGGGGTGGTGAACCACCTCAACGCTGTCTGCCACTCCCCCGAGCTGCGCGATGCCCACCGCCAGCAGCAGGAGGCCGTGGTCGCGTTCGGCAGCCGGGTGGGCCAGTCACAGGTGCTCTACCGCGCCCTGGGGGCCCTGCAGGGCCAGGCCGATGGCCTCGACGCCACCCAGCGCCGCATCCTCGAGGCCGAGCGGCGTGACATGGACCTGCGCGGGGTGGGCCTCGGCGAAGACGAACAGCAGGCCTTCAACACCGCCACCGCCGAACTGGCCCGCCTGGGCAGCAGCTTCGGGAACCACGTGCTCGATGCCACCGCCGCCTGGACCCTCAGGTTGGACGATCCCGCCGAGGTGGAGGGGTTGCCCGCCAGCCTGCGGGAGTTGCTGGCCCAGGCCGCCCGCGAAGGCGGCGACCCCTCGGCCACGGGCGAGAACGGTCCCTGGCAGATGGGCCTCGATCAGCCGCGGGTGGCTCCGTTCCTGCGTTACAGCCGCCGAAGGGACCTGCGTGAAACCGTCTACCGCGCCCAGGTGGCCCGGGCTTCAGGGGGCGACCACGACAACCGGCCCCTGATCGAGCAGATCCTGACCCTGCGGCTGGAGCAGGCCCAGCGCCTGGGGTTCGCCAACTGGGCCGAGGTGAGCCTGGCCAGCAAGATGGCCGGTTCGGTGGCCGAGGTCGAGCAGCTGCTCGAGGACCTGCGCCAGGCCGCCCATCCGGCGGCCGAACGGGAACTGGCCGACCTGCGGGCCTGCGCCGCCCGCCATGGCGCCCCTGAGGCGGCCGACCTGCAGCCCTGGGATGTGAGCCACTGGGCCGAGGTGCTGCGGCAGGAGAGCTTCGACCTCGATGCCGAGGCCCTGCGCCCCTGGTTTCCGCTCGAACAGGTGCTGCAGGGGTTGTTCGGCCTCTGCCAGCGACTCTTCGACATCCGCATCATCGCCAGTGAGGCCGGCCAGGCGCCCCTCTGGCATCCCGACGTGCGCCACTTCCGCGTGCTCGATGGCGCGAGCGGCGACGACCTGGCCGCCTTCTACCTCGACCCGTACAGCCGCCCCGGCAGCAAACGGGGCGGAGCCTGGATGGACGAATGCCTGGGGCGGTCCCGCAGCCGCAGTGGCGACACCGTCCTGCCGGTGGCCTACCTGATCTGCAACCAGAGCCCGCCGGTGGGTGACACCCCCAGCCTGATGACCTTCGAGGAAGTCGAGACGTTGTTCCATGAGTTCGGCCATGGGCTGCAGCACATGCTCTCGACGGTCGACCGCCCCCAGGCCGCCGGCATCAACAACGTCGA
The DNA here is from genome assembly GCA_945861105.1 of Synechococcus sp. UW140. GTDB lineage: Bacteria > Cyanobacteriota > Cyanobacteriia > PCC-6307 > Cyanobiaceae > CAIQIA01. The sequence continues at coordinate 54 of CAMASU010000005.1, read as the reverse complement.
GTGGGATGCCGTCGAACTGCCCAGCCAGTTCATGGAGAACTGGTGCTACGACCG
>CAMASU010000004.1 GCA_945861105.1 Synechococcus sp. UW140 | reverse complement strand
GCCAGGTTTGACACCGATCGCCCCTCGAGGTCGGAACGGCTCACGAGACGTTCATACGTGGACTGCGAGATGGTGATCGAGATGCGCTGGGGCTTGCGGCGCAGCACGGCCATCCGATCGGCGGCCGGACGAGTGGCTTCGGTCATGGGGTGTTGGGGGGTAAGGGTGTTGGAGGGAGGGGCACGGCCGCGCCGGGGCGGCGCCGCCACCACCCATATGGCGCGAGGCTCCTCATCCCGTCGGCGATCTCAGCACGACTGCCGCCGAGGTCCGGCACTCACGCCTCCGCCTGCGGCACCGCCGCACCGTGGGCCCGCTCCAGCAGATTGATGACGGTGGCATCATCCACGGGGCGGAAGTCGTCGTACCACTCCCCCACCGACCGCAGCCAGCGGACCCGGCGCAGCACCAGCAGCTCGTCGACCAGGGGGCGCAGGCGATCGACGGTGCTGCCGTCGGCAACGGGCACCGCCAGCCGCAGCGAGGCCGGCGACAGCTGCGCCAGGGAACGCAGGATCGCCTCGATGGTGAGGCCCGTGGCCAGGCCGTCATCCACCACGATCAGATGGCGATGGCGCAGCACCTCGGCCGGGGGATCGCCGTATCGGCTGCGTCGACGTTCGAGCTCGGCCCGCTCACGGTTGATGGTCCGCTGCAGTGCCGGCCCCTCCAGACCCAGCCGTCGCGCTTCGTCGTCATGCAGCAGCTGCACCCCCCCGGGCGCAATGGCGCCGATGGCGTATTCGGGGCTGACGCCGGCCGCGAGCTTGCGGGCACACCAGCTCAGCAGGGGCCGGCCCAGACGATGGGCCACGGCCGCCGCCACAACGATGCCGCCGCGGGGGACGCCGATGACCAGGCCATCGGCCAGCACCTCAGGCGGCAGGGCGACGGCGAGGCGTTCGGCCAGCAGGCCGCCAGCGTGACAGCGGTTGCGCCAGCGATGGGGGACGTCGGCCATGGAACGGAGCGACAAGCACTGCCCCTCCTCTACCGGTTCAAGGTCGCGGCGGCGGCGGCGGCATCAGCGCCGCAGGGATGCCCGCTGGGCGCCCCCGTCAACGCTGGGGCCCTGACACTGAAGGTGTCGCTGCCTCTGCCGCCATGACTCTGATGAAGTGGGATGCCCTGCGCGATGTCGAAAATCTGCTGGAACGCACCAGCCGCTCCCTGGGCTGGATGCCCTCCCGGTCCATGGGTTGGATGCCGATGATGGCGGCCGACATGGCCACCAATGGCGAATGGTGCCCCTGCGTCGACATCGGCGAAAACGACCGCGCGTTTGTGCTGAAGGTGGAGTTACCGGGGGTGAAGCGCGAGGACGTGGCCATCAACATCCAGAACGACGTGCTCACCCTTGAGGGAAGCCGGCGACGGGAGGAGGAGAGCCAGGGCCAGCGTTTCCATCGGCTCGAGCGGTCCTACGGGCACTTCCTGCGCAGCTTCAGCCTGCCGGACAACGTCGATGCTGCTGGCATCGGGGCCCGATTCCACGATGGCCTGCTGGAGGTCGAGCTGCCCAAGACCGCCGCCACCCAGGCCCGCAGCATCGAAGTGCAGATCGACAAGGCAGAGGGTTGATGAGCCCTCAGGGTGTCGAGATCGTGCGGATCACGTTGTAGATGGCCGTGCCATTGACCAGGCTCGACAGCGGGGCGGTGACGGCGGTGAAACCATCCACCATCTGCGCGTAGAACGAGCGGTTGACGATGATCGTGTCCCCGTCCCGCAGGGGGGGGTTGGCCGTGCTCGACACCCCCTGGCCGTAGTTGACGGCAAAGGCCTGACGGGTGGCGGTGCCGTTGCGGTTGATCCGCACCAGGTCGACGCTGCCCGTGCGGGCCCTGAAGTTGACCGGTCCGCCGGCGGCCAGGATGGCCTGCACCAGGGGCGTGTTGGCGCGCAGCTGCTTCTCTCCGGGGGCCTTGACCTCGCCGACGACGTTGACGCGGATCGAGGACGGGGAGAAGTTGGCCACGGCCAGCTCCATGATCTCGGCATCGGTAGGGGCCTCGGCCCGACCCACCTCGATCGTGTCACCGTCGAAGAGATAAGGATTCTGCTGCTGATCACCGCGCTGCAGCAGCGCCGCCAGATCGAGGCTGGTGGTCTTGAGACGGCCCGGGGCACCGATCAGCCGCCGCGACAGGCGCACATTGCGCAGGTCGGCCAGCTGGGTGAGACCACCGGCCTTCTGGATGGCCGTGATCAGGGTGGGCACCCCCGAAATCTGCCCACCACCGTTGGCGGTGCCGGAGTTTTCGGTGGGGGTGAGGGTGTAGAGGCCTGGATTGCTCACCTCGCCGATGACGCTGATCAGCTGCGGCCGGGGGGCCTGCAGGCGCAGGGTGAGGTCCGGGCGCACCACCTGCCTGCCGTAGAGGCGGGTGAGCAGACCGCGGGCCTGGTCGATGGTGTAGCCGCTCACCGTCACCGAGCCCAGCAGCGGGAACACGGCGGTGCCGTCGTTGAGCACCTGGGTGGCCCCGCTCAGCTCCTTGAGCCTGGGGTCCAGCAGATCAACCTGCAGCTGGTCTCCGGGGCCGAGGATGTAGGCATCGGGCTGGGTGACCGGCGCCTGGGGCTGGGGCTGGGCCAGGGCCGGGGGGAGGGCCGCCAGGCCCAGGGCCATGACCGCCAGGGCAGGGGCAGCACCACGGGGCATCCGGAAGGGACGATCGTCGTTCGGCACAGCGGCGATGGTCCTGGTCAGGAGGTGGCGCCACGCTACCGGACATTCCATTCGCGGCGGTTATAGTCGCGGCGGTCTCGGCCCCGTCCCGTCCCGCTGCCACGGCAGTTCCGGTCTCACAAGCCTTCATGGTTCAAGCCAGCAGCTCTCCCAACGGCACCGCGACCTCCGGCACCGGCGGCACCGCTGGCCAGCCCTACGACAAGCCCGCCCCGTCACAACCGCAGATCCTGCGGGCGATCCGGCGCAGGCAGAGCCTCTTTCTGCTGGTGTCGCTGGCCTCCTTCGCCGTGATGGGGGTCAACCTGGCGCGGGAACGCATCTTCTCGCCCAGCTACACCGGCGGATTCCAGATCCTGCTCAACGATCCGATCGGCGATGGCAGCAAGGGGCGCGGGGGAGCGTCGGGCAGCACCGAGTTGGCTGAGCTGGCCAACCTCACCACCAATGCCCGCATCCCTGACCTGGTGCAGGTGCTGCGCAGCCCATCGATGCTCGAGCCCCTGGCCGCCAAGATGCGGGTGAGTGCCGGCAAGATCGACAGCAATCTGCGCATCGCACCGCCATCCGAGGATGTGCAGGACGTGCTGCTGATCAGCCTCAACTGGTCCGACCCAGCCCAGGGGGTTTCGATCCTGCGGGCCCTGGCGGACGAATACCTCGATTTCTCAAAGCGCCAGCGTCTCAACCGCCTCCAGGACGGCATCACCTTTCTGGACACCCAGGCCCCCGTCCTCGAAAAGAAGGTCAACGACATCCAGACCGAACTGGAGGCCTTCCGTCGCGCCCACAACCTGATCACTCCGGATGCCCGCGGCAGCGCCCTCCAGAGCCAGTACGACGTGCTCAAGGATGAGCTGGGCAGTCTGCGGCGGCAGCAGGCCGAACTGACCAGCCAGGCCCGATCCATCCAGAGCGGCACCCTCTCGCCAGCCTGGCTGCCCAGCACCCCCCTGCGCAGCGGTCCGGCCGATGCAGCGGCGCCGGCCAATCCGGCCGCACCGGCGACGGCCGGACTGATGACACCCCAGCAACAGCTCGATCAGCTCGACCAGAAGATCGCCGAAGCCTCGGCCAGCTACCGCCCCGACAGCCCGGTGCTGCGCAGCCTGCTGGCGGAACGCAACCAGCTGCGGCCGGTGGTGCAGCAACAGGCGATGGCCGGGGTTGTGAACCAGCTCAACAGCAACCTGGCCCAGCAGGCCGAGATCGTGCGCCAGCTGCAGGTGCTGCGCAACAACTTCCAGCGCAGTCCGGCACTGATCAAGACCTACGAAGGAATGCAGCAGCGGTTGGAGGTCGCCAAGCTCAACTACAGCGGCTACATCCAGGCCCGCGAGAACTTCCGACTTGAGGCCTCGCAGCAGTCGGTGCCCTGGAAGCTCATCGCCTCACCCCGCTTCAACGAGGTGCCCACCAAACCGAACGTGAGTCGTGGCTTGCTGCAGTCGGCAGCACTCGCTCTCATCATTGGTGCCGGTGCCGCGCTGCTGCGCGACCGCCTCGACAACATGATCCATACACCGCAGGAGATCGAAGAGCAGCTCAACCTGCCGGTGCTGGGTCTGATTCCGTACCTGCCCCTGCAGCCGGGGCTGACGGTGATGCGCTCAATCGAGCAGATGGATGCCGGCGACCGTTTCGCCGTGCGGGAATCCCTGCGGAGCCTGTTCACCACCTTCCGGTTGCTGCGCTCCGACCGCGCCATCCGCCTGGTGGCGGTGACGTCGTCTGGCCAGGGGGAAGGCAAGTCAACGGCCACTGCGATCTTCGCCACCACCCTCGCCAACCTGGGGCTCAAGGTGCTGATCATCGATGCCGACATGCGGCTGCCTCGACAGCATCGCTATCTGGGCCTGGAGAACAACGATGGCTTCTCCAATCTGCTCACCGATTCCAGCCTCGACATCCGCAGCCTGATCAGGCCCATCAGCGACACACTGCATCTGATCACCGCCGGTCCCAAACCGCCGGATCCAGCCAAGCTGCTCAGTTCCCGTCGTTGCGGCGAACTGTTGAACGACATGCGCAGCGGCCTCGACGAGTACGAGATCATTCTGTTTGACACGCCCCCGGCCCTGCTGCTGGCCGATCCGGTGCTGCTGGGCGAAAAGGTTGATGGTCTGCTGTATCTGGTGGGCCTGGGGCGGATTGACCGCACGGTGGCGCCCCAGGCCCTGCGCCGGGTGCAGGCCAGTGGGGTGGATGTGCTGGGTGCCATTGCCAACCAGATCGAATTCCCCACGAGCCTCAACGACTACGGCTATGGCTATGGCTACGGGTATGGCTATGGCTACGGCGGTTACTCCGACCGTTACCGCAACAACTACAAGACTGCCGCGGTGATGGAAGATCGAGCGGGCACGTTGAAACCCCAGGCGCAGGGCACGGCGGTCAACACCGCTGCCCAACGCGTCAGTCAGTTTCTTCGCGAGCGTAAGGGCCGCTGAGCACCTGCTCCAGCAGAGCCAGCTGTCCGAAGAGGGGCCGGGCCGGCGGATGCTGGCGTTTGGCCTGATCGAGGGCCTGGAAGATCGTGAGCCGTTGTTGCAGGGCCAGCAGGCCAATCCCCATCAGCACCGAGCGTTCCTGGCCAGCCCAGCAGTGCACGTAAAGACTGCCACTGCTGGCATAGAGATCGCAGAGGGCTTCTAGGGAGCGCTTGAGGGCCTCTTCGCTGAGGGGCACCTGGGCTCGATGGTCGGGCAAGGGACAGCGGAGGCTGCGCCAGCCCCAGGCCGCAGGCACGGGGGGCAGGTGGCGATCTTCTTCAACGAAACAGCAGTTGAAGACGGCCGTAATACCGGCCTGGCGCAACAACTGCCAGTCGCGGTCGGTCTGGGGATGGGAGCCGATGGCCAGGTCCCCAGGCAGCAGCCAGTTCCAGGTGAATTCAGATGACATCAGAACAATCGGTCAGCACGGATGAGCGACGCAGGCGACGGGCAAGCCCCAGACCAGCCAGCACGCCGGCGACCGGTAAAGGTCCTGGAATGCCGATCACGAGGTTGAGGTCGAGGGTGCCCCCCCAGGTGTCGGCGGGATGAACTGTGAACGAGAGGGAACCGGTCTTGCCAGTCGAGGTGGTGAACGTGCCGAGACCAGCGAAGGTACGTGATTCGATCGTACCCAGGGGGTTGCTGCGAGTGATCAGGGGGTTCTCAAACCTGATGCTGTTGCCGAGTTCCCGCGTTGGGGGCAGGGGAACGATCAAGGGGTGGGCCCAGGAGAGGGGGCAAGACCGACCAGCTGCACTGCAAGCAGAATTGACCGGTCCACCCCACAGGCCATAGGAGAAATGACCAAAAGCCTCCATCACATCCGCGTGGGCTGCGATTGGTCTGCCCGGGCGCGTCATCACATTGGTGTGAAGAATGGTCCTGCGCTGACCTGAAGGAGGGGCATCAGGCGAGGAGGAAACGGTGCCACCGACGATGAATGTGTAGGAGACAGCGAGGGCAATGGCGGACATCATCAAGGCTTAGGCATAAAAAAAGCACCCGCAGAAGCGGGTGCCGAATCAGAAGCCAAAGAATCAGACGGTGGCCTTGAGCTGACGACGCATGCGACGGGCGAAGCCGAGACCGGCGATCACACCAGCAGCAGGCAGGGGACCAGGAACACCCACGTTCAGATCAAGAGTGCCACCCCAGGTGCTGGCGGGGTTGACAGTGAACGAGAGGGAACCGGTCTTGCCGCTGGAAGTGGTGAAGGTACCGAAACCGGCGAAGGTGTTGGCACCACTCAGGGGATTGGTGCGGGTCACCAGAGGGTTGTCAAAGGTGATGCTGTTGCCGAAAGTCGTGGTGCTGGGGAGAGCAACAGTCAGAGGAGTGGCCCAGGAGAGGGGGCAAGCCTTGAGAGCGGAGCAACCCGCGTTAACCGGACCGCCGAAGATGTTGTAGAAAAAGTTGCTGAAGGCAACGCTGGCATCACCGCTCGCAGGGGTTGCACCAATGTTCATGACATTGGTGTCAAGGGTGTACTTGCGCTGACCCGAGGGGGGAGCAGCAGCAACAGAGGAGACAGTACCGCCGACGGTGTAGGAGACGGCTTTAGCTTCGGGGGCGACCATCAGGGCCGAGGCGCCGATGGAAACCGCCAGGGTGGCTTTGACGAGGGCTTTCATTGGTAGAGAGGTGACTAGGCGCTGAGGTGCCTTTACAGGCGTGGCCTTAATTTAGTACGCCTAGAGGCAAATGGGAAGTGGGCAGGGGAGATGTCTGCGGAGTCAGACAAGTCTCTGGAGTCCAGAGCCCTGGCGCCCTCAGCGGCGAGGTCCCCCCTTGCGACGGCGGCCCCCCAGCAGCTTGCCCAGGCCGGATTCCAGACCGCCGATGTCCTTGGCCATGCGCTCTCCCACCCCGGGACCACGACGGGCTGGCCGCTGGGGGCGGTTCGACGGGGCTGACGGCTTGCTCATGGCTCGCTGCATGTCGCGCTGGCTGTTGCGCATCAGCGATTGTCCGAGGGTCAGTACACCGGTCACAGCCCCCGTGAGCAGGTGGGTCACGGTCTCAACCCAGGGCAGCAACCGGGCACTCACCAGCAGAAAACCGACCGCTGCCAGCCCCGCGTTGAGCATGATCCCGCGCACCAGGCTGGCCTGGGCCTTGATCACCCCGTTGATTTCCTGGCGACCCTGGGTCTTCTGGGCTTCGATCCCCTTGCGGATCGCCGTGCTCACCTCGGCGCGCACCTGATCAGGGGTGGCCGTGGCGGGCAGGTCGATGTTGGAGATTTCGGGAAAGGTGCGCAGGGCCGCGAGCATCGCGGTGCTGGAATCAATTTTCGCCAGTTCGGCTTCGATCTGACCGCCCCGGGTGCGACCGGCCTGCAGCACGTTCTGAAGGCGGGTGTCGAGACGGTCCTTGAGACCCTGCAGCAGCACCCCCGCCGTCGGAATGGCCGCCAGATACAGCAGCAGCAGCACCAGGGGCCCCAGTCGCAGCAGGCTCCAGTTCCAACCGGAGCGGTCGGCCAGACGTTCACGGCCGAAGAACAGCAGCGAAAAACCCAGCAGCAGGGTCGGAAACTGCGAGACGAACGTGAACAGTTTCTGGAGCAGGGCTTCGGGCTGAACCGAGCGCTCCCCATAGAGCGCCAGGCCGATGGACAGGAGGCTGGAGGCGATCAGCATGCCGCCGGCGATCACCAGCAGCGACGGCCCCGATGATCCCCCGCGTGGGGAAGCGGCCCGGAGGGAAGCACTCGGCGGCGGCGTGGCAGTCATCGGGAAGGAGAGGTTGGCTCTGGTATGAGGACTGGCCTCAGAAGAGTCCAGGCCTGGATCAGGGAAACCGCAGGATCATCGCCGATCGCAGCGGCCCCGCGCGGTGATTCGGCCTGCAACGAGACCAGCAGGCAACCCGGCACGGGCTGGGGGGCCAGACCCACCAGGGCCGCGAGGGAGGGAAGGCGACCGTCCGGTGCAAGCCGGGAGAGCTGCTGACGGCTGGCGGCGGCCCCCTTGGGGGTGACGCAGGTCTGCAGGGCCGGCCGATCGGCGAGGCGCCCGATCAGCACCTGGTCGGTCCCCAACCGTCGGGGGCGGCCACCCTTGAGCTGGAGGGTCGTGTCCTTGGTGAGGGCCGACACCGAGCGCTGTTCGGGCAACCGCACCACGGCCTGCACCAGCACCAGTTCGACATCCCCGTCAACGCTCTGCAGCCGGCGCCGTTCGGCACGCACCCGCCGATCGGCAATCGTGGGCAGGGGCTGGGGACTCGGCGGCCCCAGCCGGGTGTCGCCGAGGCGGGACGGCAGGGAAGGCAGCGGGTCCGGTGCCGGCAGCTGGGGGCCGAAGGAGGCCGCCCCGACGGCAACCAGGCCGGCTGTCGCCAGGGCCCCCGTGACCAGCAGCATCAGGCGGGGGGAAACCGTCATGGGGACGCCTGCAGCTGGCGGTTGACGAGGCGGCTGTAGATCAGGCCGATGGCAAGCACCGACAGCCCGGAGAAGATCAGCGAACCGGATCCTTTGTGCCAGAACTCGAAGCTGCTCTCCTTGAGGCTGCCGCCGATGGCCACGATCAGACCCAGCAAGGCAATGCGGAACAGATTCGAGACGGCCCCCACCAGCGGGGCGATCAGCAGCACGGCCACCCGGTCACGGGCACGGCTCAAGGGAAAGCAGATCAGAAAAATCACCGCGACGGCCATGGCCTGGTAGATCACCTCGAGGCCGTTGCAGACCCCTTCCACCCGCACCGCTCCCCCCCCGGCGAAGCTGATCAACCGACCGTTCACCTGGGGCGCCAGACCCAGCAACTGCAGCAAGAGCGCCGAGGCGCGGGCGGTGAAGAGGCTCAGGGGCTGTTCCGGAAAGAGCTTGACCACCAGCAGCCACACCGGCATCAGCAACGAGATGATGAGCGATTCCCTGAACTGCCCCAGACGTCCGAGGGGACGCAGCAGCAGGGCCAGGCCGACCATCGCCAGCGGCGGCGTGATGTACAGCAGGCTGTCGTAACTGGCCACCAGGGCCGTGCGCCAGAGGATCCAGGCCAGCAGCAGCCCCCCCAGCAGCAACGACGGCCCCGAGGGACTGGGCTCAAGCCCGTCCCAGTGGTCCTCCAGGCAGATCCAGGCGGCACCCCAGACCAGGAGGGCCAGCATCAGCACGGCGGGCAGGTTCTGGGTGCGGTGAAACACCACCAGGTGCTGGCTGGCCACGGCCAAGGCCAGCAGCAGCCACAGGTGGCGCAGACGGCAGCGATGCAGCAGGTCGTTCACGCGGGGGCAGTGGTGGCAGACCGGAGGGCCGGGCGGCGGGCCTCGGGGAGATGGTGGGCCAACCGCTGCAGGTAAGCGTCGCAGATGCGCTCGGGGTGGGCCTGGTCGAGCAGCAACCGGCGGGCGGCCTGGCCGAGGCTGCGGGCCTGGGCCGGCTGGTCCCGCAGATCAGCGATCCAGGCCGCCAGGCCGTGGGAATCACCATTGGCGAACCAGCGACCGCAGCCCTGGCCTTCGACCAGCTGCTGCAGATGGGAACCGGCGGGGGTGATGGCGGCCACGGGGGTGCCGGCCGCCAGATGGCCATACACCTTGCAGGGAGCCACCAGGCCATCGGCCCCCCGCGACAGACTCACCACCGCCAGGTCGGCCGCCGCCAGGGAATAGGGAAGCGCCTCCCGTTCCTGGTAGGGCAGAAACAGCACATTGGGCAACGCCAGGTCGCGCACCAGCCGCGACAGCATCGAATGCTGGGGGCCATGGCCGATGAGCACGAAACGGATGCTCGGGTCGTGGCGAAGCAACAGGGCAGTGCCGACGAGGGTGACCAGGTCGTGGCAGCGGCCCTGGTTGCCCGAATAGATCACGTTGAAACTGTCGGCGAGCCCATGGCGCTCGACGAACCAGTTGTCGCTGCGGGGAAGGGGACGGATGGCATCGGGGTCGGCCCAGCTGGGAATGATGCTCAGCCGCGGCGCCAGGTCGGGCACCTGCGCCAGCACCCGCTCGGCCATGGGCTCGCTGAGCACAATCACCTCATCCGCCTGGGCCAGCATCGCCCGATTGAGCCGGCGCCAGAGGCGGATCAGCGGATGGCGCTCGCGCAGGATCTTCAGCTCGACCAGCACATCGGGGTAGAGGTCGTAGAGCAGCACCACGTAGGGGGTGCGGAACAGGGTCTTGAGCAGCCAGCCCAGCAGCGGCAGGTAGGGCGGTTCGGTGGTGTACAGGATCAGGTCACCCCGCTGCAGGGAGCGCAGCAGCCGCTGGCCGGCCCGGAGCACGAACAGCAGACCGTTGACCGCCCGACCGCGGATGCGACGGGGCCAGAAGCGCGAGGCGCGGCTGCGGCGGATGCAGCGGTTGGGTTCGAATTCGAGGGCCTCGGCCCGCTCGTCGGAGTAGGCGTAGGCGGGCATGCCCGTGAGCACCTGCACCTGCAGGCCCCGGGCCGCCATGCGGCTGGTCAGGTCGTCGAGCAGCTGGCCGGTGGCGGCGAAATCGGGGGGGAAGAACTGACTGACGACGGTCAACCGTGCATGGGTGCGCCGCTGGTCGCGCCAGCGACGCCGCGAGGCCAAGCCAGCGGCGAGGGCCCTGAGATCAAGCCGTGGACGGCGGGACGCCTGAAGTGAAGAGATCCCCAACAGCGTGCCGCAGCTGTGGCAAAGATTTTTATCCGAGTCCCATGAAAATGTTCATGGGACTGGGCAGATTTCAGCGCTGGCCCACCACCCCGGCCGGATTGCCCCGCAGGATCACCCCCGCCGGCCAGCGGCCACTGACCACAGCCCCCAGGCCGGCGATGGTCCCTGGCCCCAGGCACGTGCCGGGGGCCAGCACCGCGGCCGCCGCCACCCAGACGTCATCGCCCAGCTCGATCGCCCCCGGGCGCAGGTCAAAACCGGGGGAGCGGAAGTCGTGGTTGCCGGTGCAGAGGTAAGCCCCCTGGGACAGGCAGACCCGGTCCCCCAGGCGCACAGGCGCCAGGTTGTCGATCCACACGTCCTCCCCCAGCCAGCAATGGGCACCGGCCCGGAGGCGCCAGGGAAACTTGACCCGCAGCCCAGGCTTGAGGCGGCAGCCTCTGCCGAGACGGGCCCCGAACCCCATCAGCAGCCAGCGCCTCCAGGCCGAACCCGGCAACCAGCGGGCCGACAGCAGCGGTGCCCCCAGGCAGAACCACAACAACTGGGTGCTCCACGGGGCCCCGGGGCTGTAGTCGGCCGGGAGTCGGTAGCGGTCGAGCCGCTGGAGGCCGTCGTCCGCCATCAGGGACCTGCCGTGGCCCGCTCCTCCCAGAGCATCAGGCTCAGCAGCAGCTCGGCGTAGGCCCGCTGGAAGGCATAGAACCACCCCCGCCAGCCGTCCAGCACCCCGCCCCGCAGCACCAGGCAGATGAAGGGCAGCGCCAGCGGAGCGATGACATGACGACGGCGCAGACGGTCGGCAAACGACAACTGTGAGGTCGGCGTCTGCCGCAACTTGTCAACCTCCTGGCTGGCGTAGCGCTGCTGGGACCAGAGCCAGCGGCTCAGCGGCTTGCGGTCATCGTGCAGCAGCGGTTCGTCGAGCTGACCACAGGGGCCGTCGAGCACCAGATGTTCCTTGTGGCCGTCATCCTCGAAGTGGGCCCGGTCGAGACGGAACAGGGCGATGCGGGCGGGCAGCACGGCGCAGCGCAGGGGTTTGCCGTGGACGCAGTAGCGGAAGGGAATCCGGAAGCCGACATGGCCGTTGACCAGGGTGCCGTCGGCCGCGGCGCCCTCGAGCGCAGCGGCCAGCGCCGCAGCCAGGGACCGCGTCACGCCGTAATCGGCGTCAAGGCTCAGCACCCAGGGGGTCTCGACCCGCTCAAGGCCGCTGTTCCACTGGGGGCCGAAGCTGTCGAAGGGACGCACCACCACGGTGATGCGGGGGTCTGCGGCCAGCAGGTCGAGGGTGCCGTCGGTGCTGCCGCTGTCGACCACCACGATCCGTTGCGCCCAGGCCAGCCCCGCCAGGGTGCGGCCGATGTTGTCCATCTCGTTGTAGGTGAGCAGCACCGGCGTGATCTGCTGCAGACCCTGACCTGTGCCTGCCGAAAGCGTGCCTGGGGAGGAGGGTGCGTCCTGGCGTCTCACGCGGGCTGGGCTTCCGGGTCCGGGGGAGCGTAGGTCCTGTATCGGGCCAGCAGGGCACGGGCGATGGGCTCCCAGCCGAAACACTCCTGCGCCAGCCGCCGCGCCGCGGCCCGCTGCTGCGGATCAGGCGGGGTGAGGCAGGCCAGCAGGGCCTCGGTGAGGGGCTCCAGCTGCCCTGGACAGAGGCGGCCCGCATCGGCCTTGGCCACCGCCGCCGCCAGGGCCACCTCGGGCGACAGCAGCACCGGCGTGCCGGCGGCCAGGGCCTCGAGGGCGGCAATGCCGAAGTTCTCCGACGCCGACGGCAGCACGAACCAGTCGGCCCCGGCCAGCAGCTGCAGCTTGGCGGCCCCGGCCACGAACCCCAGCCAGCGGACCCGCTCCCCCAGCCCCAGGGCAGCCGCCCGCTGCCGCAGCTCCAGAAGGTAGGCCGGGTCGCCATCGCCGGCCACCGCCAGGGTCCAGGCCGCGGCCGGCTGCCGCCGCTGCATCGCCTCCAGGGCCTCGAGCAGCAGCGGCAACTGCTTCTTGGGATGCAGCCGCGACAGGAACACGAAACGGGTCGGCCCCGGGGAACGGTCGACCGGAAGCGCGTCCGCGGGCGGCAGATCAACCCCCAGGGGCAGCACAAAGGTGGGCGTGGCCAGCCCCAGGGCAGCGGCCTCCTGCTGCTCGGCCTCACTGGTGAAATGCAAAGCCGCCGCCCCCTGCAGATTGCGCCGGTCCACCAGCCGCAGCAGCAGCCGCTTGCGCCGGGGGCTCTGGCGCAGGCTCCAGGTGTTGAGCTGACCGATGGTGCGCAGCAGGTAGGGCACCCGCCGCCGCCGGGCCAGGGCCATGCCGGTGCTGGTCGACCACGAGAACAGGGCATGCACGTGCAGCAGATCCCAGTGGGGCAGCTCGTGCCACAGCCAGGGGGCCAGGGCCGGCGCCACCTGGAACTCCCGCAGGGGCCGCAGCGGTGGCGACCAGCGGCCGAAGGCCCGCACCGGCAGCCCCTGCCATTCACCCCAGGTGCCCAGCGGCAGCTCGTGCAACAGCCCCTCGCCGTGGTCGTTGGTGGTGACGATGCGGGCATCGCAGCCCAGGGCGCGCTCGGCCCGCACCATGGCCACCACCGCCTGGCTGGGGCCGCCCCGCAGGGGACTCACCGACGGGATCAGATGCAGAACCTTCATCAGAGTCGCTGGTCCAGCACCTGCAACGCCGGCGCCTCCGCCAGCCGCCGGCGGGCCCAGGCCGGATCCCGCACCCAGATCTGGTTCCCGCCCTGGGTGAGCACCCCCTCCTCGAGCCACCGCTCCCACGGGTGGTACGTGCAGGGCACGAAGCCGTGCTCCTGCATGGCCGCCATCACCTCGGGCTGGCGCCCCTCCAGCAGCACCACCTGCAGGGCCGGAGAGGCGAGCACCCGCCGGCCCCCCGCCAGCAGCGCCGGCTCGTGGCCCTCCACATCGATCTTGGCGCAGCAGGCCCGTTCGGCTCCGCGCACGGCATCGAGGGGCAGCAGGGGCACCGCAGCACTGGTGCCGCCATAGGCCGCGGTCACCACCTGGTTTGTGGCATCCCGGTCGAGGCTGAACAGCACCTGGCCATGGTCGGCACCAAGGGCCACCGGCAGCACCTCCACCCGCCCCTCGAGACCATTGAGGGCGATGTTGTCGCGCAGCACGGCCAGGGTGACCGGCACCGGCTCGACGGCGATCACGTCGGCCCCGGCCACCGCACCGGCCAGAACGGTGTAGCTGCCCACGTTGCTGCCGAGGTCGAGGAAGAGATCACCCGGCCGCAGCAGATGCAGCACCAGCGGCATGTCGGGCCATTCATGCAGGCCGCAGTAGAGGTTGCCGGTGGCGCCCGCCAGACCGCGGCGCACCACCAGCCGCGCCCCCTGCAGCCAGGGCATCACGATCGGTTCGGGCCGCAGGCGGCTGGCCAGTTGCCAGCGCAGGTACCGCAGGGTGGCGGCAGGGCGGTTGCGGCTGGCCAGCGGATGGCGCCAGATGTAGGCCAGTCCCCGCTGGGTGAGGGCCCTCACGGGCGATGGCAGGGGAGGAAAGGGCACGGTCAGGGGTGGTCGGAACTGGGGTGGGAGGGGTCGAGACGGGGGGCGTGGGCATCGAGCAGGGCCGCCAGGGCGCGGCTGCGGGCCGCCTCGCCGAAGGCCGCGGCGGTGGCGGCGGCCAGGGCCTGCGGCTCGAACCAGAGGGATGGGCCCTGGCGCCGCAGCAACCGGTCGAGGGGGGGCACCAGGGGGGCATCGGGATCCACCAGGGCGCCGAGGCGGCCATCCTGCAGCGGATCGGCGGTGCCGTCACGGTTTCCCCCCAGCACCGGGCAGCCGCAGCCGAGGGCTTCGAGGAAGACGATGCCGAAGCCCTCCTTGCTGCTCGGCAGCGCGAACACCGTGGCCAGGCGGAAATGATCGGCCAGTTCGTCGTCGGCAAGGCGGCCCGGCAGCAGCACAGCCCCGCTCAGCCCCAGGCGTTGCACCAGCGCCTGCAGCCGCGGCCGGTCGTCCCCGTCGCCACCGATCAGCAGCCGCAGGTCGGGATGCTGCTGCCGCAGCTCGGGCATGGCCTCGATCAGCCGCTCGATCCGCTTCGGGCGATCGGCAATGCTCAGCCGCGTGAGGCTGAACAGCAGCGGTGTCTGCGGCCCGAGGCCGTAGCGCCGCAACAGGGCCGGCGGCCGGGGGCCGGGATGGAACCGGCTCGGGTCAAAGGCGTTGGGCAGCACGCTGCAGGCGGGCGGCGACCGGCGGCCCCGCAGCAGCGACTGCAGCTGGCTGGCGGTGTACCGGCTCACCGGCAGCAGCCGATCGACCCGGCGAAGGCTCCAGCGCCGCAATCCCCGCGGCAGCCCCCAGACCTCCTTGCCGTGGGCCGTGAGCCAGGCCTCGACACCGGCCCTGCGGGCCGCCAGCAACGCCGCCGGGGCCAGGTGCACGTGGGCGGCCAGCACCAGCCCCGGCCGCCGGGCGGCCGCCGCCTGGGCCGCCCGCAGCAGCCGTGACTCCCAGCGCCAGCGGGGACCTCCCCCCAGCCCCTGCAGCTGCAGGGTTGGGTCCTGCAACAGCGCCATGGGGAGCTGGTCCTGGCGGTCGAGCACAGTGATGACCTCGATCGCGGCCTCCGGCCGGGCCTGGCGCAGGCTCTGCAGCAGGCCGCGGCCGTAGGCCTGCACTCCACCGTCGTGGCCCCAGGCCTCGGGGAGCAACAACAGGATGCGGGGGCGCGGGGTCATGCCGACCGGCGGATCAGGGCCAGCGCCTGCAGCAGGCCAGCCGTGGTGGCGTCGTAACCGTAGAGGGCGACCCGCTGCCGTGCCGCCTCGCCATAACGCTGCAGCCGCAGGGGATCGGCCAGGGCCTCGGCCAGGGTCTCGGCCAGGGCCTGCGGATCTCCGGCGGGAACGACCCAGCCCGTGCGGCCGGACAGCACCAGATCGGGACCGCAGCCCACATGGCTGCTGACGATGGCCGGCAGCCCCAGGTTCATCGCCTCGTTGATGCACAACCCCCAGGTCTCGCCGGGCCCCTCGGACGGCAGCACGATCACATTCCCCAGGGCATAGGCCGCCGGCATCGCCGACTGGTTCACGAACCCGGTGAAATGCACCCGCGCCCCCGGTGCCCGGGCCAGCCGCTCGCGCAGCTGTGGCTCGAGGGGACCTGTCCCCACCATGACCAGCGCGGCAGAGGGGTGACCAAGGGCCAGAA
The DNA here is from genome assembly GCA_945861105.1 of Synechococcus sp. UW140. Taxonomy (GTDB): domain Bacteria; phylum Cyanobacteriota; class Cyanobacteriia; order PCC-6307; family Cyanobiaceae; genus CAIQIA01. The sequence goes on along the minus strand of CAMASU010000004.1, from coordinate 5,745 downwards.
AGGCCTCGAGCAGATCGAGGGGACGCTTCTTGGCGATGAACTTGCCGGTGAAGAGCACCACCGGGGCGGTCGGGTCGATGCCCAGTCGCCCGCGCCAGGCGGCGGCTTCGGCCCTGGCGCCGGCGGCGGCGGCCAGAAAGCGGTCATTGTCCACCGCATGGGGGGCCAGCACGATGCGCTCCGGCGGCAGGCCACAGGCCAGCAGATGGCGGCGGTTGGCCTCGCCGACGGCCAGGGCCCCCGCCAGGCGGCGGAACAGGAGCCGGCGCAGCAGCCGGGCCAGGGCCGCCCGCCGGCCGGTGCGGGGCACCAGGTCGTGGGAATCCCCGCGCAGCAGCACCGGCATGGAGGCCAGGCGGGGGTCAAGCAGCAGTTGCAGATGGGCGCGCCAGGCATAGCCGAACAGCAGCACCGCCTCGGCGCGCCAGGCGCGCAGCTGCTTCGGCAGATCAGGGCAGTGCAGACCACCGAAATGGTCACTGCCGGGGCGGCGGGAGCGGTTGGCCACGAAGGTGTGGTCGTAGCCCTGCAGCAGCGGCAGATCCCAGCGGATGGCCTGGCCGAACCCCGGATCCTGCGCCGTGCCGGCCATGCCCGTCCAGAGGTAGAAGACGCGCAGCTCAAGGTCGCTGCGGCGGGCGAGGGCCGCAAACCAGGGCACGTAGTACTGGATCGGGTGGCTCACCACCACCGCCAGCCGGGTCGGCGGCGTCAACGGCGTGGGGCGGCCGCCGAACCGCCGGAACCCAGCACGAGCGTCAGCAGCAGCAGGAACGTGATGATCTGGGCGATGGAGCCGACAAAGGTCGACGCCACCATCTCGTACGACGTGAGCCAGACAACGGTCACCGCCAGCGACAGCAGCCCGGCGACCGAGAGCAGGGGCTGCAGACGGCCGACGTTCTCGCTGATGCGCAACAGCATGCCCACCACGACGCCATAGAGCAGGGGACCGAAGAAGCTGCCGAAGTTCCCGACGGCCTCGGGCAGAAAGCCCCAGGCGATGTAGGTGACCTCGGTCTGCTCGCGGTTCTGCTGCCGGCCGAAATGCAGGTTGAGCAGCACCTGCCCCTCCTGACCGCGCACCTTCTCGGGATTGAGCACCCGCGGCACCAGCACCTGGGGAATCACCGCCAGGCTGCCTCCATCCATCGGCGGCGTGCCGGCCTCGAGTTTGTCGACCACATAAAAGAGGTTGTAGAGATTGCTGACCCGGTCAGCCAGGCCCTTCTTCTGGATGCCGGAGCCGGCTGCCGGATCGGCATTGAGGCTGGCGTCGATCCATTCGGCCACCAGCTGCGTCGGGCTGACGGCCGCCAGGGCCTTGCCGCCAGTGCCGTTGTCCCAGTAGCGCTCCCGCACCACCGCCTTGCCCTGCTGCAGCACTCCCACCAGCACCAGCGCCACCAGCGTCACCGGCAGGGCGCGCCGGGGCCGGCCCAGCCACAACCCCAGCAGCACCGTCAGCACCAGACCCTGGGCACTGGACAGCAGCAGGGTCGCAAAGCTCTGGAACAGAATCGCCCCCACCGTGAGCCACCAGAGCCAGGGGCGGGGCAGGGCACCGATCGCCCAGCGGTAGGCCCCCAGAAACCCGCCGGCGGTGATGGCAAAACTGCCCACCACCTTGAGCAGCGAAAACACGGTGTTGGCATTGCTGCCGAGCACCGTCCAGAACCCAGGCAACGCCGGGGCCAACCGGCTCAGCAGGGCCACCAGCAGCAGCTGATGGGCCAGCCAGGTCTGGGTGCGCGCCAGGGGAAGGGGCGTGCGGTCGGCAACCATGCCCAGCGTCGGAGCCGTGAACAGCCAGCCGGCGCCGATGGCCACGAACCAGAGGGCCAGGGAGGCCGTCACGGCCGAGAGCAGGTCGCCCCTCTCCACCCAGGCCGCCGGGATGCTGGACCCGGCCAGCGGCAAGAGATTGACGATCGCCTGGATGAGCAGATAGGCCGGCAGGATCGGCAGCACCGGACCGGCCTGGCGCAACCACAGCTGCAGCAGCACCACCAGTGGACCGGCGATCGCCGCGAAAAGCAGCAGGCTGGGCAGGCCGGCCGCGAACAACAGCAGGCCGGCAATGGCGGCGAGCAGCCCCTGCAGCCAGGGCAGCAGGCGCTGGGCCAGCCGCTGAAAGCCCCCCGCCACCTGCTCGATCGACACCTCATCGCGGCGATGGCCCGGGGGGGCGACGGCGGCCAGGGGCGGCAGGGGGGAGCGGGTCATGGCCGCAGGCAGCCCCGCAGGAAGGTCGTGAGCTCAACGGCCTGGGCCCGGGCCGTGCAGGGGCTGAAGGCTTCGTGCTGCAGCGGCACCGCCCGGGTGTAGGCCCCGTCGCGCAGCCAGCAGCCGGCAATGGCGGCCGCCAGCTGGCCGGGGGGATCATCACCGCCGAAGGTGACCACCTGGCCACCGCCACAACGCTGGAGCAGGTCGACCACGGAGCTGCGGCGATGCATGACGGCGAGCAATGGGCGCCGGGCGAGGAGGTAAGGGTAGATCTTTGAGGCCGTGTAGCCCGCATCGCTGGAGCCGATCACCAGTAGGGCATCGGCGGCCCTGAGGCAGCTGAGGGCCTGGGACAGGGGCAGCCGGTCGGTCTGCTCTTGCACGCAGTCCCCCAGCCCGTGGCGCTCGGCCAGGGGGCGCACGCTGGGGATGCCGCGGCCGGCCGCGGCGTAGGACGTACCAAGAAAATGCAGGCGCAAACGCTGGCGCAGGGACAGATCGGCATGGGCGGCGATGGCGCCGAACAATCCCTCCAGGGCCGTGGCGAGGTCGGCGCCGCCGCGACCGATCGAGACCCAGTGCAGCAGGCCGTCGTGGGGGTCGAAGGGCAGGGGCCAGGGGGGCGGATCCGGCAGGCGGGCGAAATCATCGGGTTCGCCGGGGAATGGCAGCACGAGCTCCGGCAGTCCCTGCAGCCAGGGATAGCGGCGGCGGATCTGACGGCCATAGTCGGCGCTGACCGCCGTGATGCCGCTGGCATGGCGCAGCACCCGCGGTTCGTGAAAGCGGTTGAGCCGGTCGCTCACGGCCTGCTTGAGGCGTCCGCCGGGGGGACGGATCGCTGGATGCTGCCGGTAGAAGTCGTTGACCCAGGGGTCCTGGTAATCGAGCACAAACGGCACCCCGTGGCGGCGACGCCAGCGGGGGCCGAGGCGGAACAGGCCAAAGGCGGTGGTGGAGAAATAGACGCCATCAAAACCGCCTCCCCGCAGCAGCCGGGATCCGGCCCGGTCGAGGGCCCCGAGGGTGCGGGCCGGCACCCCCCCCAGCCCCGGCAGCCGCGACCAGGCGAGGGGCAGTCCCCGCACCCGATGCACCGGCACCTCGGCCGGCAACCCCTCGGCCTGCCATGGATCCAGCGGTGCCGCCAGGGTCCCGGGCTCCACGGCCAGCACCTCGGCCCGACAGCCGGCGGCCCCCAGGTGGGGCAGCAGCATGCGCAGGCGCTGGGCGTCGGCGGCATTGGTGGGCGGAAACTGGGGGGAAACCAGCAGCAGGCGCATTAACGGCAGTCCGGGGCCTGCGGGGTAGCCTGACGCGCCATCCGGCATTCGGCTGTGGTCCAGCCCCGACCATCCCGGTTCAGACGCGCACTGAACCGGTTGATCAATCCCTACCGGCTGAACGACTCCGCCTTCTACCGCCTCTATCTGCGGCTGCGCCATCCGCAGCACCTGCAGCAGAAGCTCCGCGAGCAAGCCTTCTATGCCCAGCTGATCGCCGCCAACGGCGGTGGCACCGTCTTCGACATCGGCGCCAACTGTGGCCAGAAGGCCGCCCAGTTCCGCGGCTGCGCCCGACGGGTGATCTGCGTTGAACCCGACCCCAGCGCCATCGAGCAGCTGCGGGCCCGCTTCGGTCACCGCAACGATGTGGCCATCGTCCATGGCGGGGTGGGCGCCGAAGCCGGCCAGGCCACCTTCTACCGCCTGGGTCCCGCCAGTCCGCTCAACACCTTCTCGCGCCAGTGGTCCGACGCCCAGGCTGGCGCCAGCACCGAATCCAGCGTGGCGATCGTCACCCTCGACCAGCTGATCGCCAGCCACGGCCTGCCGTCTTACATCAAGATCGACGTCGAAGGGTATGAACTCGAAGCCCTGCAGGGGCTGCACCAGCCGATCCGGGCCCTCAGCTTCGAGTGCAATCTGCAGCAGTTCCGCCAGCAGACCCTCGACTGCATCGCCCGGCTGGCTTCGCTGCAGCCGGGGCTGTTCAACCACTGCCTGAGCGAACCGCCCAGCGGCTTCGCCTCCGATCGCTGGCTGACCGCCGACGAGATGATCGCCATCGTCGCCGAGGCCGACCACGATTACGCCGAGATCTACTTCCAGGCCAGCGGCGTCAGCTGAGCGGAAGCGGCAGCAGGCGCAGGAACCTCTCAAGCCGGGCGACCAGGGCCGACCGCGGCTCCGAGAGCGTGGCGATGTGGGCGGCTCCGGCCAGGGCGGACCGGTGGGCGTCGTCATCGAGGGCGACCTGCGTCACCAGCTGCGCGAGGGCGTCGGGGGTGTCCCCCAGGGGCAGGGCCTGCGGGTCCCAGTGGTAACCGCGGGCGCCGATGGGGGTGGTCAGCACCGGCAGCCCCTGTTCGAGGGCTGTCTTTACCTTCATGCTGCAGCCCCGGGCCAGGCAGAAGATCGGATTGACGACACCCCGCCAGCTCGCCATCTCCGCCGCCAGCTCGGCATCAGAGAGACGGCCGAGGTAGGCGATCGAAGGATGGCAGCGGGCCAGCCGTCGGCCCAGGCCCTCGGGCCCGCCCACCAGGCGCAGCTGCACGTCACCCCGGGCATCGAGGGCCCGGGCCAGCCGCACCAGACCGTCGTGGTTGGGGGCATGGTTGAGGGTGGAGACGCAGCCGATCCGTCCCGGCAGCGGCTGCAGATCCAGAGGACGGGCGGCAAGGGGCCTCGGGATCCAGATGTGGGACCGACTGCCCAGCCAGTCCTCCATGGCATCGTCACTGGCCGAGATCGACACGGTGCCGTCCAGGAAGCGCCGCAGGCGCAGGTCCTCGTCCAGCACCCGGCCGGCCGTGGCGCCGAAGGGCCGCCGACGGTCCTCACCCGGCAGGGGCAGCCGCTGGCCGTTGACGACATCGGTCACCACCGGTCCGTGGGACAGGTACACCAGCCGGAGGGTCGGCAGCGCCCGCCGCAGCACCGGCGCCAGGGCCAGGGCGTCGGCGTTGTTGAGCAGCAGCACCGAGGTGCCGGCCTCCTGGAGCTGGCCGAGGCAGCGCCGCAGCTGGGCCCGGTCGATCAGGCGGTGGTACGGCGAGGGGCGCAGCCGACGCCGCAACCGCGCCGGCAGCCCCAGGTCGGTGGCATAGGTGACCAGCGGCAGGGCCGGATCAATGGTCCGGAACAGCTCCAGGAACTCATGGGTGCACACCTGCACACCGCCGGAACCGACCAGCAGGCAGTCGTTGGTGAAAAAGGCCAGCCTCATGGCTCCAGCGGCAGGGGACCCGGCCCGGGGGTGGCCACCGCCTGTTCGAGCACCTCACGGATGCAGCGGCGGTAGTCGTGCCATTGCCAGCCGGCGGCCGTGCGCAGGGCCTCCGGCCGCATGGCCGCCAGCCCCTCCCGGTCGGCCTCCAGCCGCTCGATCGCCGCGGCGATGGCGCCGGCATCGCCGGCCTCGATCAGCCAGCCGTTCTCGCCCTCCCGCACCAGATCCGCGGCGCCGGCACGGCGGGTGGTGACCACCGGCAGGCCCTGGGAGAAGGCCTCG
>CAMASU010000003.1 GCA_945861105.1 Synechococcus sp. UW140 | reverse complement strand
GCCTCGGGGGTGGGCGCCATCGTGTCTCTGGGGCTGGGGTTGCAGCTGCAGCTGCGCGGCCACGGCGGCGACCCCGCCCTGGCCGGATTCTGTGCCGCCCTGGCCGGTGCCTGGCTTGGCTTCCTGCTGCACAACCGCAACCCCGCCCGGGCCTTCATGGGCGACACCGGTTCCCTGGCCATGGGCGCCGCCCTCAGCGCCATCGGACTGCTGAGCGACAGCCTCTGGCCCCTGCTGCTGATGGGCGGAGTGCTGCTGGCCGAGTCGCTGTCGGTGATCCTGCAGGTGTGGGTGTTCAAGGCCACCAAGGGCGCCGACGGCCAGGGACGGCGACTGTTCCGCATGGCGCCGCTGCACCACCACTTCGAACTGGGGGGCTGGAGTGAACTGCGGGTGGTGGTGAGCTTCTGGGCCGCCAGCCTGGCGCTGGTCGGTATTGGCCTGCTGCTGCGCCCCTGACCGTCGGGCCGGGGCCCGCGCCGACGCCACAATGGACCCACAGCCGCAGGCGCCGCCATGCCCTACTTCACGTGGAGGGAACAGGGACTGACCGGTGACTGCGCCAGCCTGGCGGCCATGGCCTCCCGGCTCGAGGAAGCCGCCCAGCTGATGCGTCGCCTGGCCGCGGCCGGCTTCGCCGTCGAACGGGTCGAGGGGGTGCAGCGCATCGTGCACAACGACCCCGACCTGTTCGGTTCGTATGGCTTCGTGAGCGAAGAGGCCCCGGAACGGCAGCTCGACCTGGTGCTCGACGACCTGCTGCCCGACGACCAGGTGCCCGACGACCTCAGCGACGCAGGTAGCCCACCACCCAGATGATCACGAAGACCAGACCCGAGAGGGCGGCATAGGCCAGGGCACCGGTCTGCAGGCCGGCCATGTCGAGGCCGAAGGGCAGCGACCCCGGATCCCCGGCCGTGGCATAGGCGAACACGAGTGGACGGCGGCGGTCCCCACTCTGGCAGGACCTCTACTCGCTGAGCCAGAAGCGGGGGCCGTGGCTCGGCACCGCCCCCTGCCCCTGCTGGCCAGTGGCATACATCTTGCGCAGGCGCGACGGGGCCATCAACCGCGGACGGACCTGCGCGAGATCGGCCGGGCGGCTGCCGGGCCCACAGAGGTCGGCGGCCACCCGCAGGTAGCGACCGGCATGGGCCTGCCAGCTGTACGACGCGGCAACGGCCTCAAGTCCATGGCGCTGCCAGTCGTCCCAGGGGGCGGAGGGGGCCGCGGCCTGCTCGAGCACCTGCGCCAGCCGCCCCCGTTCGGCCACGGCCGCCAGCAACCCGTTGCGGCAGCGGGCCAGGATGTCGCGGGGGCCGCCGTCGTCGGTGGCCACCACCGGCAGACCGCAGGCCGCCGCCTCGAGCAGGGTCAGACCGAAGGGTTCGGTGAGGGCCGGGTTGACGAACAACCCCCGCCGCCGGGCGGCCCAGCGGTACAGGGCCGGCACCTGGCTGCGCTGATGCTGCTTCGGGTAGGCCACAGAGCCATAGAGGTCCTGGCGGTCGATGGCTTCGAGCACCTGCTGCCATTCCTCCCGCTGCGACTTCTCGAGCTGGTGCAGGTCCTGGCGGCAACCGAGGATCAGCACCAGGTTGTGGCTGCGGCGCAGGGCTTCGCTGGCGCCATAGGCCTCGATCAGGGCCGGGATGTTCTTGCGACGGTCGGGCCGGCAGAGGGCCAGCAGCGGCGGCCGCTCGGGCTGACGCAGGAATGGCTGCAGCAGCGCCGACACAGCATCGTCTTCGGCGGCATCGAGGCGGGGATGGAAGGCTGCGGTGTCGACCCCCGGGGGGATCACCTCCGGCAGGTCGGGATGGAAGTGGCGATAGCCGGCGTACTGCACCGACGCCTCCTGGCGGGTGCTGGTCACCACCAGGCTGGAGGCCGCCAGGGCGTCCTCTTCGGCGGCGATGCGCCGATCCATGGCGTAGTGCTGGTTGAGCTGGTCCGGGTGCTGCCCCAGGTCCAGCAGCCGCCGTCGCTTTTCCCGACCCAGGGAATGACCGGTGAACACCAGCGGAATGCCCAGACGCCGCTGCAGCTGTGCCCCCACCCAGCCGGCATCGGCGTAGTGGGCGTGGATCCAGTCAGGACGGCGCTGCTGGCGGGTGATGTGCAGCACCAGCCGGTCGACGAGCTCCTCCAGGTGGGGCCAGAGCAGCTCCTTGCGCAGGTACCGGCGTGGGCCGAAGGACAACCGCAGCAGGCTGGCGCGGGGATGCAACGTCTCGCGCTGCACCGCGTAGTCAGGGCTGATCCGGCGGTCCTCGACGCAGCGGGTGATCACCTCCAGCCGATCCACCTGCGGCTGCTCGGCCAGGGCCCTCGCCAGCTCGAGCACGTAGGTGGTCTGGCCACCGGTGTCGGCATCACGCCCCAGCTCCAGATCGTGGCCACGGATCAGGCCATGCAGATGCAGATGGAGCAGATACAGACCCATGCGCAGGAGATCAGACCAACGGGGGTCCCCACGGCATACCTCCGCTGGACTGCTGTGTCGCGGATCAGGACGATTTGCTTCCGTTTCCTGTGACGGGAACGACATGAAGCGGCAGTCCGGCCGGATCGCCCAGGGGCACCCCCGGCTCGATGGGCTGACCCTGCAGCCAGCGCAGCAGCAACGCCCGCAGGGGCCCCCCCGGCGTGTCGGCAGCGGCCGGCAGATTGAAGTGGGTGCCCCCCTCCACCAGCACCAGCCGGTGCCCCTGACCGCCGTAGCCCGGGAAAGGCTTGAGGGCCTCCGGCTGGGGTGGCACCACCAGGTCGCGGGTGCCGCTGACCAGCAGCACCGGCACCTTGAGCTGATCCAGGCCCCCGGCGAACACCAGCCCCTGGGGTGGGCTGACCGCCACCACCCGGGCGATGCGGGGATCAGCGAAGGAATCGGGAATGGCCGCCGGCAGGAAGCTGCACTGCAGCACCCAGCTGATGTTGCGCTGGGGTGCGTCGGTGCGGGCACAGGCCTGCCAGAGGGGCGTGGCGACGCTGCGGGCACCGGCCAGCTGCAGGGCCATGGTGCCGCCCCAGGAATGGCCCATGAACACCACATCCCGGGTGGGGGTGGCCGCCGGCAGCCCCAGCTGGCCGGCGGCCAGGCCATCGAGCACCAGGGACACCTCCCGGGGCCGCCGCAGGAATTCGTCCGGCGGGGGCGGGGGCGCATCACCGGCCAGCATCTCGGCCTGCTGGCTGAGGTCGCTGCCCCGGTGACGGGGCAGCAGCACGGTGGCGCCGTGGGACGCCAGATGCCGGGCCCAGCCAAGGAAGCTCTCCGGCGCGTCCCAGAGGCCATGGGAGATCACCACCGTCGGCAGCCGGGCGGCCCCGTCGGGACGCACCACCGTCACCTCCAGGGGTTCCTGCGCCGCCGGATCCGGCAGCTGCCGTTCTTCGATGACCAGCGGCAATGGGCCCGGGGTCAGCTGGGTCGTCGGCGCCGGCGGCAGGGGGGGGCGACCGGTGATCAGGGCATCGGCCTCCGCCTCCTGCCGTTGCAGTCGCCGCAGGTAGGGCAGGGCCCGGTCAAGGCGGATGGTGACGTGCTTGCCCGGCAGGGCCTGCAGCAGGTTCAGCAGGGTGAGGGGTTTCCCGGCCGACTGCACCCGCCCAAGGGCGATCTGCACCGGATCGGCCGCCAGCAGGGCGGGTTCGGCGGCATCGACATCCACCAGGCTGCGCAGCAGCAGCACCGCCTGGCGCGTCATCGGATTGTCGGCATCCTGCTGCAGCGGCAGGGGCGTCTGCAGCAGTTCCTCGAACTGGGCGGAGAAGCGCCCCCTGAAGGCCCGGTTCAGCTGGGCGAGATCACTGTCGCCGTCCCAGAGGGCCTGGGCCGACTGCAGTTCGGACACCCGGGCCGACAGCGACAGATCGACCACCGGCAGCCGGAAGGTCAGCTCTTCGATGGCACGGGCCGGGGCGGTCGACACCATGCCCAGGGCCAGGGCCACGGCCGACAGATCCATCCACCGGCCGCGGCGAACGCTCCGGTTGCGACACCAGCTCATGCCCACGCCTGTTCACCCTGCCGACGGCGCCGGCATCATCGCCCGGCCGGCACAGGATTGCGGCGACGGATCACACCCAGCACCTGGGGGCCGCTGGCCCGGACCCGACGTTCGCAGTCGAGGGCCCGCAGCACCAGCAGGCCCGCCTCGGCGATGGCACCCCGGGCCACGGCCTCCCGGGCCTCGGCATCCCAACGGGCGGCCTCGGTCAGCAACGTTTCCCGTGACACCTTGGGGGCCAGAGGAGGCCGCCCTGAACGTTCGGCAACCGCCGCCCTCATCTGCATCGTTGATGACATGTCTGACCCATGTGACATTGATCAACCCTTGGCAGGAAGATCAGAAGTTGATCTGCATCAATCCTGCCAAACGGCGAGCATATTCACAACCATGGCAGACGTGAAATCGCCTCTGAAGCCGGTTCAGCCACCCGTTCAGGTGCCCGGTTCAGCTCCGCCGTCTCCGAATTCGGCGATGCGGTTGCGCAGATCCTGGATGCGGATGGCATCACCTCGACTGACGGCGACCGCGAGGGCGAACTGCAGTTTTTCCATCTGATGGTCGCGCTCGTCATCGCTGCGCTGCTGGCAGGCCGGTGTGGCACTGATGGCGGTCACGCCGCTGAGCGACGGACGGGGAGGGTGCGTGGAGCTTCCCATGGTTCGCTTTCTTTTCATTTTGCCATCCTCGGCGCCTTTTTTCAGCCCATGGGCGCGGTTTTCTGGTAAGCATTTGCACGCATTTTCCGCTGAACCCCGCCCCACCCCTGCCCTAGCGGGCCTGCACCACGGGCCAGTCGGCCATGCGGGTGGTGAAATGCCGCGACAGATGGTCGCGCCGCAGCCGCCAGGGCGCCGGGCCGGCTGCGACCGCCCACTGGAGGGTGCCGGCACCGAAACGACCGTTGACCCCATCCACCAGGGCCATGAGCCGCTCGCGCCGTTGCTGCTGCTCGGGCGTCATGGCCACGAACAGATGCTGCTGCAACCGCTCGCAGGGCCGCAGGTCCTGCAGCAGCACCCCCGCCTTCTGCAACGGCCGGCCCGGCCGGAACAGGCGGTCGGCCAGGGGCAGGGCCGCCTGCAGCAGCACGGCCGTGTCCTGGCTGGCCAGGGGCAGCACCTGGCTGGCACTGGCGGCATAGAAGCCGGGCGCGAAGGGACTGGTGCGCACGAAGACCGTGAGGCAGCCGGCCCGCTGACCCTGGCGGCGCAGCTTCTCGGCCGCCCGCACCACATGGGTGGCCACGGCCTGGCGCAGGCTGGCGGGGTCGACCACAGGGCAGCCGAAGCTGCGGCTGACACAGGTCTCCTGGCGCGGTGGCGGCTGCGAGCAGAGGGGCAGACAGGAGCGGCCCTGCAGTTCCTGCTGCAGCCGCAGCCCCACCACCCCCAGACCGCGGCGCAGCAGGCCGGGGGGAGCATCCCGCAGCTGCAGGGCCGTGGCGATGCCCCGCAGGCGACACCAGCGCGCCAGCCGCCGCCCCACCCCCCAGACGTCTTCCACGGCCAGCCGCTGCAACCAGGGGTCCGGGGTGGGTTCAGTCAACAGGTTGAACACCCCGGCGCGGCCGGGCTCGTGCTTGGCGAAGCGGTTGGCCAGCTTGGCCAGCACCTTGGAGGGGGCCACCCCCACCGCGATCGGCAGGCCAAGGTGCTGACGCACCGTGACCCGCAGCTCCGCAGCCCAGACCGACAGCTCCGCCGGCGGCAGATCGGGCAGATGGGCAAAGGCCTCATCGATGGAATACACCTCGAGCTGCGGCACCCGCGCCTCGAGCAGCGTCATCACCCGCTGGCTCATGTCGCCATACAGGGCGTAATTGGAACTGCGCACCACCACACCGAGACGGTGCAGGCGATCGGCGACCTGGCCATAGGGGGCACCCATGGCCAGGCCCAGCTGGCGGGCCTCGCGGCTGCGGGCCACGATGCAGCCGTCGTTGTTGGACAGCACCACCAGGGGCCGGCCGAGCAGCGACGGATCGAAGACCTGCTCACAGGCGGCATAGAAGTTGTTGCAGTCGATCAGGGCCAGGGATGCGGCCATCGGCGGACCCTCGCAGGGGATGGGGCGGCGCGGTCAGAGGGGATGGATCACGTGGGTGGCCACCCCCCAGATCTGCAGCTCTCCGCAGCGTTCGACCTCGAGCGGGGGATAGTCGGGATGGGCTGCCTGCAGCCGCAGACGGCCGCGGTGGCGTTCGAGCCGCTTGAGGGTGAAGGCGCCGTCAAGCACCGCCACCACCACCCGACCGGGCCGCGGCTCGAGGCTGCGGTCGACCAGCAGCAGATCGTCGTGGTGGATGCCCGCCGCCAGCATCGACTCGCCGTTGACCCGCAGCAGAAAGGTGCTGCTGGGATGGGCGATCAGCTGGGCATGCAGATCGAGCCCCGCCTCAAGCGCGTCATCGGCGGGGCTGGGGAAGCCGGCCGCGACCTGCGGAACGGACGCCGACGCCATGGGGGCACCAGTACAGACGTACCAAGCCTAGGCGGAATCGCCGGCTTCGGACACCGGGGTTTCGAGCAGGGCCCGGCAATCGGCCAGCAGGGTTTCGACCGTGCGCAGGGAGGCCAGCTCCTCGGGCTGGGGCAGGAGCTGGTTCTGGACCTGCCGTTCCAGCAGCCCCAGGCGCTGCTCCAGGGCCACGAGGCGCTGGGAGAGCAGGGTGACGGTCTCGGCCAGACCCTCGGCGGTGCGGCTGATGCGGAAGGACGGCGACTCGGGAGCCATGGCGGATGGGCGGTCGATGCCGCGATGACAGCACGGACCACGGCCGGACTCAAGCCGCCGCCCCCCCTGGACAGCCGGGAGACGGTCGATACCTTGGGGCGTCATTGTCGAAGGTCGTGATGGCTGCACGCCACGGGCTGCTGCTGGCTCCCCTGCTGCTGGCCCTGGGGGGCACCCTGGCGGGTCCGCTGCGGGCCCAGGTGAATGCCCAGGATGCGGGGGAGAAGGGCGCCGAGGTGTACTGCTTCATGCGTCAGGCCGGTAATCCCCACGTGGTGAGCTGGGATGCGGCCTATGCCCGCATCAAGCGCCAGAGCGGCAGCCTGTTCAAGACATCGCCGGAACATGCCGCCGTGCTGATCACCGAAACAGTGGTGACGCAGAAGGACAAGTTTCCGGGCTGCGGTCGGTACCTGGGATCCCTGTACCAGGGCAATGAAGTGAGCACTCCGGCGGCCGGTGATGCCGCGGCCCCGGGCGGCGCCGCAACGCCGATCCAGGGTCGTTACAGCTACTGACCTGGCCGGTGTCCCCCCGGCTCTCACCCTGGCTGGCCGCACCGCTGCTGGGGCTGGCGGTGCTGATGGCGGCCTGCCGGCATGAACCACCGGCGGCCGACAGCTGCCTTGCTTCAGCCCAGGCCAGCGCCCTGCCCCAGGCCCTGGAGCACTGCAATGCCGTCGTGCGGGCCCATCCCCGCGATCCACGGCCGCTCAACGACCGCTTCCTGCTGCAGACCCTGCTGCAGAACACCCCCGCCGCCTGCGCCGACATCCGCAAGGCGGCGGCGCTGCTGAAGCAGCAACCGGGCCCGGTCCAGGACGACCTGCGGGATGAGGTGCAGGTGCGGCTGGAGAGCTGCTTCTGAGGCCGATCACTGGAGCAGCCGCCGCAGCATGCGGACCACGGGTTCGCGCTGCAGGGTGCGGCGGCGACGGCCCAGCACGACCTCGATGCGGTCGGCCTTGCTGAGCACAAGGGCATCCACGAGATCGTCGGGGAAGCCGAGCTGCAGCCAGTGGCTGGTGACAGGGCGGCGGCTGCCGATGCGATGGCAACGGTCCTCGGCCTGGTCCACATCCCCCGGGGTCCAGGGGCGTTCGAGCAGCAGCACCTGCGAGGCCCGCTGCAGCCCGAGGCCGACCCCCGCCACGCCATAGGTGCAGAGCAGCAGATCGCTGCCACCGGCCTGGAAGACGTCGAGGCACCGCTGCCGCTCCGGCTGGGCCACCGCGCCGCAGAGCACCAGGCCGCCGCAGCGGCGTTGCAGCTGCCGCAGGGGGGCGACGAAGCTGCTGAACACCACCAGCGGTTCACCGGCGGCCCGCAGGGCCGTGATGAGGGCGACGGCCGCCGGCAGCTTGTAGAGGCCCGCCAGTCGCCGCAGCACGGTGAGCAGGGCGAGCGCTTCGGCGTCGGCCGCCACGGCGCCGGCCGCCGCCCGGCGGCGGTAGGCCTGCACCTGCCGATCGCAGGCCCGCTCGAACGACCGCTGCACCGAAGGCGCCAGCTCGACGGGATGGAAACAGCGTCCTTTGGGGGGCAGGTCAAGGCAATCGACCTTGCGGCGATGCAGCAGCTGGGGACGCAGCAGGCGCTCCAGCTCGGCAAGGCGGCTGGCTCCCTGGCAATCCCAGACCTGGCGATGGCCGACGCTGCGCCAGTGGCCGTTGCAGAACAGCTGCTCATAGGCCAGACGATCCCGGGCGAGGGGATGGCCGATGGCCATCAGCAGGGGCAGCAGCTGGATCGGACGGCCGTTGCGCAGGGGGGTCCCGGTGAGCAGCCAGGCGACCCGGGTGCGGGGATGGCGGGCCAGGGCCAGCAGCCGGCGGCTGCGCAGGGCCTCCAGGTTCTGGGCGCAATGGGCTTCATCCACCAGCAGCACGACACCACCGGGGGGCAGATCCCGGGGCAGGCGGGCCCAGCTCAGCAGCTGGGGCTGCAGCCCGAGGGCCAGGGCTTCGCGGCGCCAGTGGGAATGCACCGCGACGGGGGCCACCACCAGCAGACGGGTGACCCCGCAACGCAGCAGGGCCCGGGCCGCCGCCAGGGCGGTGAGGGTCTTGCCGAGCCCCATCTCATCGGCCAGCAGGGCGCCCCGGCGGGCCAGCAGCCAGCGGGCACCGGCCCGCTGGTGGGCCAGCAGCTGCCGGCCATCGGCCAGGGGTTCCCCAAGGGCGGCGGCGGCCACCAGATCCCGATGGGGGGGCAACGGCGGCAGGGGATGGGCGGCATCGGCCAGCCGTTGCAGCAGGGCGGGATCGGTGTGGAAACGCGCACCGAACTGATCGACCAGACGCCGGGACGCCTCGAAGGGGAAGAGCCAGCCCCCCTGACGGGGGTGCCAGCGGCCCCGGGGGCGGATGGCGCGCACCTGGGCTGCGGTGACGGCATCGAAGGGGCAGCGCAGCAGCACGTCGCCGCTGTCGGTGAGGCTGAGGCCGGAGACCATGGCGACCCCAGACCAGAGGGAAGTTTAAGAAATCCACGACCGGGTACAAGCCCCTGGCGAAGCGGATTCCGGAGAAAGACTCCGGGGGGCCACCAAGAGCTGGGAGTGCAGCGTCCGACACATTGACAGCAGCGTCAGGGGCCGCACACTTGGCCCAAGTCCGGGGGTTTCGGATGCACGCGAGCGATGCGGTGTTCCTCGAGGAACTCTGTCCGAAGCTCCGAGTCCGACGCTGGCGGCAATCGCTCCACGATCACACGGCGCACACCTGCATCTACTGCGGGCGTCCGTCGGAATCGATCGATCATGTGCTGCCCCGCAGCCGCGGCGGCCTGAGCGTCACCGAGAACTGCGTTCCCTCCTGCCTCTCGTGCAACGGCCACAAGAGCGACACCGACGCGTTTCAGTGGTACCGGCGGCAGCGCTTCTACGATCCCCGCCGCGCCATGGCGATCAGGGCCTGGATGGATGGGGACATCCGACTGGCGGTGAGGCTGCTGCAGTGGGCCACACCGACGGCCACCCGGGGCGGGGCCGAACCGGAACGGTCGCGGGGTGATCTGAACCTGCAGGCCGCCTGAGACTGGCCTCACCACACCTGGCAGGCCGCGGCCCCCACGGCGCGGACACAGAGGGTCTCCTGCCGCTGGGGCTGGTCGGGCACCAGCAGCCCCGTGGAGATGAGCAGGGTGGCGAGGATGGAGCTCACCACAGGACCCCGGGACAGGTGCAGCACGAGCGGACGGACAGTCATGGGACCAGCAACGACGGCAGTACATCTGTACTCACAGAAGTGGCGGCTGTCAACCTGCCATCGGAACTGGCCAGGGGCCGGCTGCTGATCGTCGGCGGCGGCTACTGCGGCAGCCGGCTGGCCCGCCAGGTGCGGGCCGACGGCGGCACGGTGCAGCTGACCCACCGCCAGCCCCGCGACACCGACGACCTGGTGCTGGATGACAGCACGGGCCAGCGCCCCGATCCCGCCCGGCTCGCGGCCACCACCCACCTGCTGGTGACGGCGGCACCGGCCGCCGATGGCCTCGACCCGGCGCTGCGGCTGCTGGAGACCGAGCTGGTCCGATGGCCGCTGCGCTGGGTGGGGGTGCTGTCCAGCACAGGGGTCTACGGCGACAGCGGCGGAGCCTGGGTGGACGAGGACACCCCCCTGCCCGCGGCCAGCGCCGGTCGCAGCGCCAGCCGCCGCCGCTGCGAAGACCACTGGCGCTCCCTCGGCGTCCCCCTGCAGATCCTGCGGCTGCCCGGCATCTACGGGCCGGGCCGCAACCCCCTGGCGGGCCTGCGCCGGGGGGAGGCACGGCTGGTGCACAAGCCGGGGCAGGTGTTCAGCCGGGTGCACGTCGACGACATCGTCGGCGCGATCCTGCACAACCTGGAGCGGCCCGCCGCCCACCGGCCGCCGCTGCTCAACGTGGCGGACCGGCGGCCGGCCCCGAGCAGCGAGGTGCTGGGTTTCGCCGCCCACCTGCTGGGGGTGCCGCTGCCGTCGTTCCAGTGGTACGCCGAAGCCGAAGCCGGCATGGGCCCCATGGCCCGCAGCTTCTGGCAGGACAACCGACGGGTGAGCAGCCGCCGGCTCACCGACGATCTGGGGTATCGGCTGCGGTATCCCACCTTCCGGGAGGGCCTGCGGGGCTGCCTCAGGGAGGAGGAGAGGCAGGGTCCTGACCCGGCTGACCGTCGGCCGGCTGACCACTGAGGGAACGCTGCAGATCCTGGCCGATGCGATCCCAGCGGATCTCGAGCCAGCCCCGGCGCAGCCCCATGCCGAAGGACAGGAGCAGCAGCGCCAGCAGCAGCAGCCGGATCATCGGGGACGACCGGCGGTGGCGGGATGTGGGGGGCAGCAGACAGGGCGCACCAGCGTTAACCGGTTCTTAACCAGAGGCCCATTGACTCGCCGCAGTTGTGCTGCTGGCATGGCGCGTTACGAGTGCTTCACAAGGTCAACGACCGCCGGGGACCGACTGCTTCCCATCGCCAGACAAGCACTGGAGGGGCAGGGTTTCAAGATCCTCTCGGAAGTGGGTGATTCGATGCGCCTGGTGGATGGTCGACCGGCCCAGCGCCTGCGCGACCGCGTGGTGGTGGTGCTTGATGAGCGTCGCCAGGCCGATGGCCATGAGCTGCAGTGCGTGGTCAGCAACGAGGCCATCCCGGGCAGTGGCGACGGCCGCTGCCGCGCTTCGTTCGACAACCTGGTGACGCTGTTCCGCGGCCTGCCCGGGGTCGAAGTGGAGTGGTCCGAAGCCGTAGCCTGACCGTTCGGCGTTGGGTCTGCCGTGTCACGGCTGGTGATCGCCCTCGGGGATCCGGCAGGGATCGGGGCAGAGGTCTGCCTTCGGGCCCTGGCACGGGTGGTGAAGCAGCGGGGTTCCATCGATGTGGTGCTGGTGGGCTGCCGCCAGTGGCTGCGGAGCACGCACAGGCAGCTGCGCCCCCTGATCGACGCTGATCTCGCCAACCCCGAAGACTTTGATGTGCTCGACCTGCCCCTGCCCCGGGAGGTGGAACCGGGTCAGCCCGGGGCACTGACGGGGGAGGCCTCGTTCCGCTGGCTGGACGCAGCCGTGGCCGCCGTGCAGGCGGGCCGTGGCAAGGCCCTGGTGACGGCCCCCATCGCCAAGGAGCACTGGCATGCGGCCGGCCATCGGCTGGCGGGCCAGACCGATCGGCTGGCGCAGCTCTGCGATGGCGCCGATGCGGCGATGCTGTTCACGGCGGTGTCACCCCACAGCGGCTGGCGCTTCAACACCCTGCTGGCCACCACCCACGTGCCGCTGGCCAGCGTGCCGACGGGGCTGACTCCGGGGCTGGTGCAGCGCCGCCTGCAGCAGCTGGAGGCCTTCTGTGGCCGCTTCAGCCCGGGACCCCGGCTGGCGGTCGCCGGGGTGAATCCCCATGCCGGCGAGGCCGGGGTGCTGGGGGAGGAGGAACAGCGCTGGCTGACACCGCTGCTGGAGCACTGGCGGCAGCAGCATCCCGACCGTCGGCTGCTGGGTCCGTTGCCGCCGGACACCTGCTGGCTGGGGGCCGCCCGGGCCTGGCAGAGCAGGGAAGCCACCCTGGAGGGCGCCGATGGTTACCTGGCGATGTATCACGACCAGGGACTGATCCCGGTGAAACTGCTGGCCTTCGACCAGGCCGTCAACACCACCCTCGGCCTGCCGTTCCTGCGCACGTCACCGGACCACGGCACGGCCTTTGACCTGGCCGGACGAGGGCTGGCCAGGCCCGACAGCATGGAGGCCGCCATCCTCACGGCCCTCGACCTGGGCTGAGGGCCTCAGGCGGGCCGCAGGCGCATCAACACCTGGTCGTACTCAATGGGGGTGCCGTTCTCGACAAGGATTTCGACGAGCTCACCACCCTGGTCGGCCTCGATCTCGTTCATGAGCTTCATGGCCTCGAGGATGCAGATGGTCTGCCCCGGGGTGACGCGGCTGCCGATCTCGACGAAGGGGGGGTCGCCAGGGGAGGGGGCCCGGTAGAAGGTGCCCACCATCGGTGCGCGGATCTCGAGCAGGTCGCTGCGGCTGGCGGCGGCGGCCGGCGGTGGCACGGCGGCAGCGGCGGGCTCGGGGGGCGGAGCCAGGGTGGGCATGGCCGCCACGGTGGGGGGCAGCACCGCAGGCATTGACACCACCGGCGGCAGGTTGCGCCGCACCTCGAGGCGGAAATCGTCGACCTCGAGCTTCAGCTCCTGAATGTCACTGCCGGAGAGGAACTCGAGCAGGGAACGCAGTTCCTGGGGATCGATGGCCATGGATCAGGCCTCCCGGCCGAGGTAGGTGTCGTTGCGGGTGTCGATCTTGATCTTCTCGCCGATCGTGATGAACAGCGGCACCATCACCTGGGCACCGGTCTCGACGATGGCCGGCTTGGTGCCACCGGTGGCTGTGTCGCCCTTGACGCCGGGGTCGGTCTGGGTGACTTCGAGGATGACCGAGTTGGGCAGTTCCACCTCGATCGGCTTGTCGTTCCAGCTCACCACGTTGACCGCCATGCCTTCCTTGAGGTATTTGCGGCCTTCCCCGATCTGCTTGGCGGTGAGGCGGGTCTCCTCGTAGGAGGCCATGTTCATGAAGATGTAGTCCTCACCTTCCTTGTAGGTGTGTTCGAGGGTGGCCTTCTCCAGCTGGGCGGAGGGCAGCATCTCGCCGGCACGGAACGTCTTCTCCATGACGTTGCCGCTCTGGGCCGACTTGAGCTTGGTGCGCACGAAGGCCGATCCCTTGCCGGGCTTGACGTGCAGGAACTCCAACACCCGCCAGACCTGGCCATCAAGCTCGATCGTGGTACCAGTGCGGAAGTCGTTGCTGGAGATCATTCCGGCGGAGACGCGTGGGGCGGATTGTACGGTGGTCGCCGCTACCGTCCCGGCGGCCCATGCCTGGCTCCCTGCTCACGCTCCTGCTGGTGCTGCTGCTGGGGCTGGGCCTCGGGGCACCGGCCCGGGCCGCCCTGCCCCCCGGCAACGCCGTCACCGACCCGGCCGCGATCCTGCGGGATGCCCTGCCCCTGGAGGCCTCGGAGCTGCGCGACCTGCAGCACGGCCTGGAGGCCACCAGTGACGATCTGCGGGCCCGCCGCTGGAGTGCCCTGCGCAGCAACTGCGACCGCAGCCGCCAGCGGCTCGAGGGCCGCCGCACGGCCCTGCTGGAGGCCGTACCCGCCGCGCATCGGGATGAGGCCGCCGCCGACCTGACCCGGGCCGCAGAGCACCTCGACAGCCTCTGCGCCGCGGCCGATCGCCAGGATCGCGACGCCATCCTCTCCAGCCGCCGCCAGGCCCTCGCGGCCATCGGGGCCGTCGAGGCCCTGGCGGTGCAGGAGTTTCCCTTCACCATCCCGGCCGAATTCAATGACCTGCCACGGCTGCTGGGCCGCGCCACGGTCGAGATCCGCACCAGCAAGGGCCCGATGACGGCCGTGGTCGACGGCTACAACGCGCCGCTGACCGCCGGCGCCTTCATCGACCTGGTGCAGCGGGGCTTCTACAACGGTCTGCCGTTCAACCGGGCCGAAGATTTCTACGTGCTCCAGACCGGTGACCCCGAGGGCCCGGCCACGGGGGATGTGAATCCCCGCACGGGCCAGGAACGGCATGTGCCCCTCGAGATCCGCATCCCGGGACGCACGGAGCCGGAATACAACACCACCTTCGAAGATCTGGGGCTGTTCAAGGCCACCCCGGTGCTGCCCTTCGCCACCCTGGGCACGATGGGCTGGGCCCATTCCGACGAAGCCCTCGATGACGGCTCGTCGCAGTTCTTCTTCTTTCTCTACGAAGCCGAGCTGACGCCGGCGGGCCTGAACCTGGTGGACGGCCGTTATGCCGCCTTCGGCTATGTGGTCGATGGTTTCGATGTGCTGCGCGAACTGGGGGTGACCGACAGCATCGTGAGCATCCGGGTGGTCGACGGGGCGGACAATCTGCAGGCCCACGGCTGACACCGGCGGCGGCACCGGGGAGGGGGCCATGGAGGAACGGCTGTCCGATCTGGGGGAGGCTGAACTGCTGCGGCGCCTGGCGGCCTGGGCACCGGCCGGACAGTTCGAGGACGATGCGGCCCTGCTGGAGGAACGGAGCGGCCGGCTGCTGGTGATCAACACCGACGTGCTGGTGGAGGGGGTGCACTTCAGCGACGCCACAATGGGCGCCAGGGACCTGGGCTGGCGGGCGGCGGCGGCCAATCTGTCGGATCTGGCGGCCATGGGCTGCCGCCAGGTGGTGGGGCTGACGGTGGGGCTGGTGGCCCCGGGTCCCACGCCCTGGCCCTGGGTGGCGGGGGTGTACGACGGGCTGGCCGAGGCCCTGCAGCGCTACGGCGGCAGCCTGCTGGGGGGCGACTGCTGCCGCGGGGACCAGCGGTTGCTGGCGGTCACGGCCCTGGGTCACGTGGGCGAGGGGCCCATCCGCCGCGGCGACGGGCGTCCCGGGGATCTGCTGGTGAGCAGCGGCCCCCACGGCCTCAGCCGTCTTGGCCTGGCCCTGCTGCGCCAGGAGCCCGAGGTGTATGCCGCCGGCTTCGAAGGGACAGCCCTGGCCGCCCGGGCGGTGGCCAGCCATCGGCGGCCCCAACCCCGCTTCGATGCCGTGGCAGCCCTGGAGGCATCCCGTCCGGCGGCGGTGCCCTGGCGGGTGGGGGGCTGTGACAGCAGTGACGGCCTGCTGGCGTCGGTGGCAGCCATCGCCTCGAGCAGCCACTGCACGGCCCTGCTGGATCGACAGCGGCTGCCCCAGGACCCTGACCTGGCCCCCCTGGGTTCCGCGGTCCGCTGGTGCCTGGAAGGCGGTGAAGACTTCGAGCTGGTGCTGGCCCTGCCCGCCGCCTGGGCCGGCGCGCTCTGCCGGCAGTTGCCGGGTTGCTCACGGATCGGCGAGCTGCAGACAAAAGAGCACCCCTCCGCGGCGGGAGAGGTGCTCTGGAGCGATGACCGCAGCCCGGTCAAGGCGTCAGGGGCAGCGTTCCATCACTTCGACTGAAGGGATGGGAGGCAAGGGTTGATCAGGCCCAGTTGCGGGCGACCACCTCGGCCAGGTCGACAACCCGCTGGCTGTAACCCCACTCGTTGTCGTACCAGGAGATGACCTTGACCATGTTGTCGCCCATCACGAGGGTGAGATCGGCGTCGACGATGGTCGATTCGTCGGTGCCGGCATGGTCGGAAGACACGAGCGGCAGGTCGCAGTACTTGATGATGCCCTTCATGCCGTTCTCGGAAGCGGCCTTGAAAATGCCGTTCACTTCATCCCTGGTGGTGGGGCGGCTCACCTCCAGCACCATGTCGACCACCGACACGTTGGGGGTGGGCACCCGCAGGGCGATGCCGTTGAGCTTGCCCTTGACCGGGGGGTACACCAGGGCCACGGCCTTGGCGGCACCGGTGGAGGTGGGAACGATGTTGATGGCGGCTGCCCGGGCCCGGCGCAGGTCGCGATGGCTGGCATCAAGGATGCGCTGGTCACCCGTGTAGCTGTGGGTGGTGGTCATGGTGCCCTTGATGATGCCCAGGGACTGATCGAGCACCTTGATCAACGGCGCCATGCAGTTGGTGGTGCAGCTGGCGTTGCTGATGATGTTGTACTCGTCGTGACGGTATTGATCGTCGTTGACGCCCACCACGAAGGTGCCCACGCCTTCACCCTTGCCGGGGGCCGTGATCAGCACCTTCTTGGCACCGGCCTCGATGTGCTTGCCGGCACCGGCCTGATCGACGAACACGCCGGTGGCTTCGATCACCAGATCGACACCCCACTGTTTCCAGGGCAGGTTGAGGGGATTGCGGTCAGAGAAGCACTTGATCGCCTTGCCATTGACGATGATCGTGTCGTCGGTGGCGCTGACCTCGGCATCCCGGATCTTGCCGAGCATCGAGTCGTAGGTCAGCAGGTGCGCGTTGGTGCGGGGATCGGACGTGTCATTGAGACCCACCACCTCGATCCCGGTGTTCGCCCCACGGCTCAACCAGCAGCGCAGGAAGTTCCGTCCGATGCGGCCGAAGCCGTTGATGGCGACACGTAGCGTCATGGATTCGGTGGGGCTGCCCGCAGCAGGGTTTTCGGCGTCAGATTATACCGGCCAGCCGCTGCACCGAGACGCTTCAGCCTCCTGACAGGTGGCGGGAATGGCACTAAGTTGCCCCGGAATGCTTCCCCCCGCTGCGGATCACCTGCCTTGTCGTCCCCGTCTCCGACCCTGTCCCTGCCCAACCAGCGGCCGGTCCACTTCATCGGCGTCGGGGGCATCGGCATGTCGGCCCTGGCCGGCATCCTGGCCGACAGGGGCTTTGATGTGAGCGGGTCCGACCCCAAGGAGGGACCCATCAGCCAGGGTCTGCGGGGGCGGGGTGTGCGCATCTTCCGCGAACAGACCGCAGGCACCATTGATGCCATCCGCAGCGGTGTCTCGCTGGCGCCGCTGGTGGTGGTAAGCACCGCCGTGCCCGAAACCAACCCCGAACTGCAGGCCGCCCGCCGGGCCGGCCTCGAGATTCGCCATCGCTCCGAACTGCTGGCCTGGCTGATCGAAGGGCAGCGCAGCATCGCCGTGGCCGGCAGCCACGGCAAGACCACCACCAGCACCCTGATCGCCACCCTGCTGGCCGCCGTCGACCGCGACCCCACGGCGGTCATCGGCGGAGTGGTGCCGGCCTTCGGCAGCAATGCCCGCAGCGGCCGGGGTGACCTGCTGGTGGCCGAAGCCGACGAATCGGACGGTTCGCTCGTGAAGTTTCACCCCAGCCTCGGCCTGATCACCAACCTCGAACTCGACCACACCGACCACTACCCCGACCTCGAGAGCCTGGTGGCGACGATGCGGCGCTTCGCCGGCAACTGCCGCACTGTGCTGGCCAACCGCGACTGCGCCGTGCTGCGGGAGTCGCTGCGCGCGCAGCACTGGTGGAGCATCGAGCCGGCGGTGACAGACGACGGGCCCACCGCCCAGTTCCGGGCGATCCCGGTGGCCATGGACGGGGCCGGCACCACGGCGGACTACATCGAAGAGGGGGTGCCCATGGGGCGCTTTCAGCTGCCGATGGCCGGCCGCCACAACCTCAGCAATGCCCTGGGGGCCATCGCCGCCTGCCGGCTGATGGGCATCCCCTTCGCCGACCTCAGCCAGGCCCTCGCCGACCTGGAACCGCCGGGCCGCCGGTTCGACTGCCGCGGCGAATGGCAGGGGCGCCTGGTGGTCGACGATTACGCCCACCATCCCAGTGAGGTGGAGGCCACCCTGGCCATGGCGCGGCTGATGGTCGAGAGCGGCCGCAGCAGCCTGCCCTGGGTGCCTCAGCGGGTGGTGGCGGTGTTCCAACCCCACCGCTACAGCCGCACCGCCGATTTCATGGAACGCTTCGCCCAGTCCCTGACCGGGGCCGACACGGTGCTGCTGGCACCGCTCTACAGCGCCGGTGAGGCACCGATCGCGGGGGTGAGCAGCGAGGCGCTGGCGACCCGGTTGCGCGAGCTGCACGGCAGTGTGGAAGTGAGCGCCACGCTCGAAGACCTGGCCGAAGTGGCGGCCCGCAACAGCCGGGAAGGGGATCTGCTGCTGGTGATGGGCGCCGGCGACGTGAACCGCCTCTGGGATCTGCTGGCCCGCACCCCCAGCCCCGCCGCCAGCTGATGGCCCTGGATCTGCTGCGTGATCTGCGCGCAGGGGTGGCCCTGGGCGATTACACCACCTGGCGGGTGGGGGGCAAGGCCGAATGCTTCGCCGAACCCGATGACCAGGAGCTGCTGCTGGAACTGGTGGCGGAATCCCGGCGGCGGGGGCTGCCCCTGCAGCTGATCGGCGCCGGCTCGAATCTGCTGGTGAGCGATGCGGGGCTGCCGGGACTGGTGATCTGCACCCGCCGGCTGCAGGGGGCACGGCTGGAGCCAGGCGAGGGCCTGGTGGAGGCCGAGGCCGGCGAACCCATCCCGACCCTGGCCCGCCGGGCCGCCCGCGCCGGGCTGGCCGGGCTGGAGTGGTCGGTGGGCATCCCCGGCACCGTGGGTGGCGCCGTGGTGATGAATGCCGGTGCCCAGGGGGGCTGCGTGGCCGACTGCCTGCGGGATGTGACCGTGGTCGACCCGGCCACGGGCCGCACGGCGGTGCTGAACAGCGAAGACCTGGCCTTCGCCTACCGCCACAGCCGCCTGCAGCAGGAACCGCTGGTGGTGCTGTCGGCCCGTTTTCAGCTGCAGCCGGGCCAGGATCCCGATGCGGTGTCGGCACGCACGAGCGCCAATCTGCACAGCCGCACCAGCACCCAGCCTTATCAACTGCCCAGCTGCGGCAGTGTGTTCCGCAATCCCGAACCCCAGAAGGCGGGCCGGCTGATCGAGGGGCTGGGTCTCAAGGGCCACCGCATCGGTGGGGCCGAGGTGTCGACACTGCATGCCAATTTCATCGTCAACACCGGAGCCGCCAGGGCCGACGACATGGCGGCCCTGATCCGCCACATCCAGGAGCGGGTCGAAGCCGCCCACGGGATCCGGCTGCATCCGGAGGTGATGCGGCTGGGGCGGTTCGGGACCGGGTCCTAGCCTGCTGGTTTCTGCCCCGTCACGATGGCCGGCTTCGGTCTTCCCAACTTCGGTCAGCTCACCGAGGCCTTCCGCAAGGCCCAGCAGATCCAGCAGGACGCCCAGAAGCTGCAGGAGGAGCTCGATGCCCTGGAGATCGAGGGCACCAGCGTCGACGGTCGCGCCAGCGTGTGGCTGTCCGGCAACCAGCAGCCGCTGCGGGTGCGGCTGGCACCGGAACTGCTGGCCGATGGGGCCGCCGCCGCCGAAGCCGCCACCCTGGAGGCCCTGCAGAACGCCTATGCCCTCTCGACGGCCACGATGAAGGAACGGATGGAGGAACTCACCGGCGGCCTGAACCTCCCCGGTCTGGGCCTGGGGGGCTGAGGACGGCAAGGCCGTCGCGGTACTGGCCGTAGCGATCCCAGCCGCGCTCGATGGCGCAGCCGGGTTCGTTGTCGTGGCGGCAATCGCGGAAGCGACAGGTGGCGCCGGCCTGCAGCTGGCGGCGGATTTCGGGAAACAGCAGCGGCCAGTGGTGGGGGTCGCTGGGCAGCTCGGGGCGGTTGAAACCCGGTGTGTCCGCCAGCAGGGCAGCGGCACCGAGGTCGTGCAGCTCCACGTGACGGGTGGTGTGACGACCCCGTTCGAGCCGGCCGGACACGGCGGCGGTGCGCAGGGCCAGGCCGGGGATGAGGGCATTGAGCAGGCTGCTCTTGCCGACACCGCTGGGGCCGCAGAGCACCGACACCCCCTGGCCCAGCCGTTCGGCCACCGCGGCGATCGACGACGGATCGTGGTGGCTGAGGCCCAGGGCCCCGTAACCCCAGCCCTGCAGACGCTCCTGCCAGAGGGCCAGCCCTTCGGGGGGAACCAGGTCGCCCTTGGAGAGCAGCACCAGCACCTCGAGGCCGGTGGCCTCGGCGGCGAGCAGAAAACGGCTGAGGGCATCGGCCTCGGGGGCGGGCCGGGCGAGGGCGACCATCACCACGACCCGGTCGGCATTGGCGAGGGGCGGACGCCGCAACAGGCTGCGGCGGGGTTCGATGGCGGCGACGGCCCCCCGGGACTGCCCCCAGTCGATCCCGTCAACCTGCACCCAGTCGCCGACGCACACCTGCTGGCCGCCGTGGGCCAGGCGGGAGCGGCGGGTGCAGAGCAGCGTGGCGCCGGGATCAGCATCGAGGCGCACCCGGCAGTAGTTGGCCTCAAGGGCCATCACCCGACCCCGCTGCCGCTCAGGCACGGGTGATGGTGAGCTGCACGGCCCCATCGGAGGTCGCCTGGCGCTCAACCCCATGGCCAGCGGCGGCGATGCCCTCGGCGACCTGCCGGTCGGGTTCACCGGCATCAAGCCACACCACCAGCCGTTCGCCGGCGGCCAGGCGTTCGAGGGCGAGGCGGGTGCGCACGAAGTTGAGCGGGCAGGGGGTGCCCCGCAGATCCAGGGGCGCCGCCGCCGGACCGGTCATTGGAACAACCCGCCGAACAGACCCTTGCCCTTGCCGTGCTGGCGGTGGTGCTCAGCCAGTTCCTCCAGCAGCCGACGTTCGGTGGCATCGATCTTCTGGGGCAGCTGCACCCGCACGGTCACCTGGTGCTGGCCGCGGGCCACGGGATTGCCGAGTCGCGGCACTCCCTTGTCCTTGAGGGTGAGCACCACCCCGGGCTGGGTGCCGGCGGGCAGGCTGATCTCTTCGGGTCCATCGACGGTGTCGATGCTGATGCGATCGCCCAGGATCGCCTGCAGGTAGCTGACGGTGATCTCGGACTGGATCGTGACGCCATCCCGCCGCAGCTTCGGATCGGGCTGGACGTACAGCACCACGTAGAGATCGCCGGCGGGGCCACCGCGGGGGCCGGCATTGCCTTCGCCGCTGATGCGCAGGCGGGTGCCGGAATCCACGCCGGCGGGAACGGTGATGCGCAGCTTCTTGCGCACCTGCTGCACCCCCTGGCCACCGCAGTCGGCACAGGGATCACTGATCACCTGGCCCTGGCCTTCGCAGCTGGGGCAGGGGGCCACCTGGGTGAAGGTGCCGAAGGGGGTGCGGGTGGCCCGGCGCACCTGGCCGGCACCGCCGCAGGTGCTGCAGGCCACCGGACCGCTGCCGGCCTTGGCGCCACTGCCCCGGCAGGTGCTGCAGGTCTCGAGGTGGCGCACCTGCACCTCCTTCTCGTCGCCGAAGACGGCTTCACGGAAGCTGATGTTGAGGTCGAAGCGCAGGTCGTCACCCTGGCGGGGCCCCCGGGCCTGGCGGGCACCGGCGGCGCCGCCGAAACCGCTGAAGAAGGTCTCGAACAGATCGGCGAAGCCGCCCATGTCGCCCATGTCGGGGGCACCGGCGCCACCGCCCGACACACCGGCCTCACCGAACTGGTCGTAGCGGGCGCGGGTCTTGGGGTCACCAAGCACCTCGTAGGCACGGCCGATCTCCTTGAAACGATCCTCCGCCCCCGGATCCTTGTTCACATCAGGGTGGTATTGCCGCGCCAAACGGCGATAGGCCCGCTTGAGGGCCTCGGCATCGGCATCGCGGGCGACACCCAGCAGCTCGTAGTAGTCGGCCATCAGTCGGCCTCGGGATCAGAGCGGTCGGCGGCGGGACCGGGCCCCATCGACACCTTGACGAGGGCATGGCGCAGCACCCGGGTCTCGAGCTCGTAGCCCCGCTGCAGCTCTTCGATCACCACGTCTTCGGCGTACTCGTCGCTGGGCTCCCGCAGCACGGCCTCATGGAGGTTGGGGTCAAAGGGTTCCCCCTGCACCCGCATCGGCGCCACCCCCAGGTCCTTGAGGGCCTCGACCAGCTGCTTGTACAGACCCTGATAGCTGCGGTGCAGGGCCTGGGCCTCGTCCCCCTGCGGATCGAGCTGCTGGCGGGCCCGTTCGAAGTTGTCGACCACCGGCAGGATCGCGCTGATGGCGCTGCAGGTGATCTGCAGGCGCTGATCGGCGGCATCGCGCTGCTGACGCTTGCGGAAATTGTCGAAATCGGCGGCCATGCGCACGTACTGACCGCGCAGGGTCTCGTGCTCACCGCGCAGGCGCTCGAGCTCATCGTCGCCCGCGACGGCGGCGGCGACGGAGTCCTCGCCATCGGAACCCTCGACCCCGTCGGGGGCCTCGGGGGCCTCGGCAGACGGCTCGGGCGGCTCCCCGGCGGACCCGATCTCGTCGGGGACGGACTCGGGGGACGTGGACGCGCCGGTCATGCGGGTCATCTGAGGGTCACAACATGTTGCAGGGGCGGCAGCACCTGGATCAAGGGAGGAAATCACGCCATGGGAGACCTGGACCGTCGGGAGGGCGGATGATGCGGAT
>CAMASU010000002.1 GCA_945861105.1 Synechococcus sp. UW140 | reverse complement strand
CCGCTCTGGAAGGCCTCCAGGCAGGCCTCGATCAGTCCCTTCTCGAGAAAGGGGTCCCCCACCTGCACCGCCGGCCGGTCGTCGAGCGAGGCTTCGCTGAGCTCGGCGCTGGCGAAGCTGGCCCCGCCCATGCCGTCGCGGCCGGTGGTGCTGCCCACGTAGACGACCGGATTGCCCACCCCGGCAGCCCCCGACCGCACGATGTCATCGGTCTCCATCAGCCCCAGGGCCATGGCATTGACCAGCGGATTGCCGGAATAGCTGGCATCGAAGGCCACCTCACCGGCGACCGTGGGCACCCCGACGCAGTTGCCGTAATGGGCGATGCCGGCCACCACGCCCTCCATCAGACCAACGTTGCGGGGGTCGTCGAGGGGTCCGAAGCGCAGGGCATTGAGCAGGGCGATGGGGCGGGCCCCCATCGTGAAGATGTCGCGCAGGATGCCCCCCACCCCGGTGGCCGCCCCCTGGAAGGGTTCGACGGCGGAGGGATGGTTGTGGCTCTCGATCTTGAACGCCAACCGGTGGCCGTCGCCCAGGTCCACCACCCCGGCATTTTCCCCCGGCCCCACCAGGATGCGCGGCCCCTCGGTGGGGAAGCCCCTGAGCAGGGGTCGCGAATTGCGATAGCAGCAGTGTTCGGACCACATGACCCCGAACATGCCCAGCTCGGCCTGGTTGGGCTCACGCCCCAGCCGCCGCACGATCTCGTCGTAGTCGTCCGGGGTGAGCCCCTCACGGGCCACCTGGGCGGCAATGGCAGACATGGCCATGGCGGAGGGCACCAGGGAGGGTTCCAGTCTCGCCGACCCGCGCCCCCCCGGAGGGGTGCTCAGATCCAGGGGTCCTCGTCGTCGTCGCCCCGGGCGGGGGGCGCCGGCCTGCGGGACGGCCGCCGGGGCTCGTCATCCCGGAGGCGACCGATCAGCTCCTCACCGCCATCGCGCAGGCGCTCCCCCCAGCCCCGCAGCCGCTCCTCAACACCATCAAGCCCGAACCCCTCCTCCTCGTCTCCGCCAAGGCGGTCCCGCAGGCCATCGCGCCAGCGGCGGGAGCGACTGAGCACCTGCTCACGCACGCCGGCCCGGTCGAGGGGCAGATCGTCGAGACCCTGCAGCGCCGCTTCCACCTGTCCCGGCCGCTGGTCGAGGATGCGGTCGGGATCGAGGCGCCAGCGGCTGGTGCCCGGCAGCCGTGGATCGCTGCGGGCCACCAGGTAATGCACGATCCGACCGCTGTCGCGTTCGACCACGGCATCGACCAGGCGGCCCAGGGGCTGGCCCTGGCGACCGATCAGATCCGCCTCCAGCAGGGTGGGCAGCAGGTCGAGGCTCTCCTGGTCGGTGCTGGCCGGTTCCCCCCGCACCACCGCTTCGCCGGGATCAAGGCTGAGCAGCTGGTCCAGGCGCCAGACCGTGCGCCGGGGGCCGAAGGCCGCCGGGCGGCAGCTCCAGCCCAGCACCCGATGGCAGGGCGGGTGCATCCAGATCTGGTGGCCGAGGCCCCGGTCCTCGCCGTCGCTGTGGCGCACCCGGGCCCGCAGCAGCTCGGAGACGGCGATGTGGCGGGAGGCGGGCATGGAACCGTCAGCTGCGGATCTGGACGGGCATGACCAGGTAGGTGAAGCGTTCGACGGCATCGCTGCCCACGAACACCGCCGGACTGGTGGGAGCGTTGCAGCGCAGTTCCACCTCGGCATCGGGCATCACCTTGAGGCCGTCGAGCAGGTAGCGCACGTTGAAGGCGATCTCGAAGGGATCCCCCTCGATGCCGGCGGCGAGGGATTCGGAACCACTGCCCACGTCCTGGGCATCGGCGCTGATCAGCAGGCGACCACCGCTGGCCCCTTCGACCCGCAGCTTGACGACGCTGCTCTGCTGGTCGGCCAGCACCGCGATGCGCTCGAGGGCACCGACGAGGGGCCGCCGCTCGACCCGCACCGCCCGCGTGAAGCGATCGGGCACCAGCTGGCCGTAGTTGGGGTAGGTGCCCTCGAGGGTGCGGCTGGTGAGCACCTGGTCATCCCAGAGAAAGACGATCTGCCCCCTGTCGCAGAAGAGGCTGATGGGCTGGTCGCCGCTGCGGGCCGACAGCAGCCGTTCCAGCTCCCGCAGGGAGCGGGCGGGCACGGTCACGGCAAAGCTGTCGACGGTCTCGCCCGAGGTGACGGGGGATTCGGCCTCGCCGCCGGCATTGCGCAGCACCGCCAGCCGGTGACCATCGGTGGCGGCGAATTCGAGACCGGTCTGGTCGACGCGCACATGCACGCCGGTGAGGATCTGTTTGGCTTCGTCGCCGCTGGCCGCGAACAGGGTGCGGCACAGGCCCTCGACCATGGCGGTGCCGCTGAGCTGCAGGGTCTGTCCCGACTGGACGAGGGGCAGGTCAGGGAAGTCTTCGGCGGTGAGGCCCCGCACCTGGTAACTGCCGCTGAGGGCGGAGAGGTGGGCCTGCTCCTCCCCTTCGGCCACCGCCAGGGTGAGGGGACCTTCGGGGGGCAGGCGGCTGACGATGTCGCCCAGCAGGCGGGCGGGCAACGTGATGGCACCACTGGCCTCCACGGCGGCGGGAAAGCTGGTCTGGATGCCGAGGCTGAGATCAAAGCCGGTGAGGCTGAGGCGACCGGCGGCGGCATCAGCCGCCACGAGCACATTGGCGAGCACCGGATGGGTGGGTCGGGCGGCAATGGCCCGGCTCACGAGCTGCAGGCTCGCGCTGAGTTCTGACTGGCTGCAGACCACCTTCATCGCCACGGCCGTCGGGGGTTCCACCACGCTTCCACACCGGCCCCGGAAGCGCAATGAGGGCCTGCCGAACCCCCACCCCCTGCTCTAAGGGATCAAAGGATTCAGAAAAAAAGACCAACAGCCCGCAGCCGTAGAGCCTGGGGAAATAGTGGAAAACCGCCCCTGGGCCTGCAGGGACTGGGGGCTTGCCTCCCCAGGCCTGAGGAGGGTTTTCATCGTTGCGGGGAGCTTGTCCCTGTTCTCCCCAGCGTCCACAACCTGGGGAGAACAGGGGGTGCCACGGGGCCTCCGTTTCTCCCCCGCTTCTCCGCAGGTTCAGGGTCCGTCTTCCCCAGACAGTTCAGAAGCCGAGCACGCGGGCAACGGTCTCGAGGTCGGGCTGCAGACCCGCATGGAAGCCGGCGCTGCCGTTCTCGAGGGCGGTGCCCGGGTCCTTGAGGCCATTGCCGGTGAGCACGCACACCACCCGGGCGCCGCTTGGGATCTCCTCTGACCGGCTCAGCAGGCCCGCCACCGAGGCTGCGCTGGCCGGCTCGCAGAACACCCCTTCCTGGGAGGCCAGGAAGCGGTAGGCCTCGAGGATCGCCTCGTCACTGACCGAGGCGAAGCCGCCACCGCTTTCTTCCCTCACCTGCAGGGCCTTGCTGCGGTTGGCGGGATTGCCGATGCGGATCGCCGTTGCCACCGTTTCGGGCTCTTCGACGGTGGTGCCGCTCACCAGCGGTGCCGCCCCGGCGGCCTGGAAGCCCATCATCCGGGGCAGCCGCCGGCTGCGACCGTTCTGCCGGTACTCCTGGAAACCCATCCAGTACGCCGAGATGTTGCCTGCATTGCCCATGGGGATGCAGAGCCAGTCGGGCGCATCGCCGAGCACATCGACGATTTCGAAGGCAGCCGTCTTCTGCCCCTGCAGTCGGTAGGGGTTGAGCGAATTGACCAGGGTGACGGGGTAGCGCTCGGCCACCTCCCGCACGATGGTGAGCGCCCGGTCGAAGTTGCCCTTCACCGCCAGCACTTCGGCGCCGTAGACGAGGGCCTGGGCGAGCTTGCCCTGGGCCACGTAGCCATCCGGAATGAGCACGTACGCCCGCAGGCCCCCCCGGCGGGCGTAGGCGGCCGCGGCAGCCGAGGTGTTGCCGGTGCTGGCGCAGATCACCGCCTCGGCACCGTCCTCCTTGGCCTTGCTGACCGCCATGGTCATCCCCCGGTCCTTGAAGCTGCCGGTGGGGTTGAGGCCATCAACCTTGAGCCACACCCGGATGCCGCGCCCCAGGCGGGCTTCCAGGGCCGGGGCCCGCACCAGCGGTGTGGCCCCTTCGCCGAGGCTCACCACCGGTGTGCGGTCGGTGACCGGCAGCCATTGCCGATAACCCTGGATCAGACCCGGCCAGGCTTGGGTGATCGGGGGCTTGAGCAGCCGCCGCAGCGTCTCGGGGACAGGCACGGGCCCTGAAAAAGCCGAATCTAGGCCGGGGTCAATTGCCCCTCAGGCCGTCCAGGGGGGCTTCGGAGAAGAAACGCACCAGATCACTGATCGTCGAGGCCTTCTTGAGCAGCCCCAGCAGCTGGGGCAGATCGATCGCCATCTCTTCAGCGGGGTAGGCCCGCAGCACCCCCAGGGGCGACAGTTTGCCGCCGCCATCGGCCACCCCCAGCACCAGGGCCGACCGCAGGGCCGGCACCCCCGCCTGGGGGGCCCGCAGGGGATGCACCACCGCCGTGGCACGACGCAGCAGGGCCTCGCCGATGCGGGTGTTGAGCAGGCGGCTGGTGAGGGCCACGGGCACCGGCAATTCGGTGGTGAGCAGGGTGCGCACGCTCGCCGGGTTCTGGTTGCCGAACCGCAGCACATCGGCCAGCAGGCCCGTGGGCACACCGGTGCGCACGAAGCTGTCGAGGTCGCGGGTGTAGATGGTGCGGCGGAAGGCGCCGCTCACAAAGACGATGTTTTCGGTGGCCCCTGCCGGGGCTCCGCCGACGGCCATGGCCATGGCTGTCGCCAGCACGACCGATCGCAGGGAGGTCCGCACCAGGGAGGCCGCAGGGGTCATGGCAATTTACGCCGCCTGGGCAATATCCAGTTCCCGACGCAGGTCGGGCTCGACCATCACGTCGCGCACCAGGCGCACCACCCCCCGCTCCGCCAGCCCCCGGGCCAGGTCGATCCCCATGCGGCGCAGGTCAGGTTCCCGCAGCAGCCGGGGCAGACGCCTGGTGAGCAGACCGACTTCGAACCCCGGCAGCTGTCGCAGGATCCGCAGCAGTTCGCGCACGGGCTCCAGATCGAGCAGCGGATCCCGGCCGCCGGCCGGCCGCAGGGGCCGTTGCAGGCCAGGTGGGCGCAATTGGCGTGGCAACTGGCGGCCCAGGGTCTGCAGCAACCGCCAGCCGGCGGCGTCCACCCGTTCCACGGCAGCCTCCACGAGCTGGCTGCGCAGCAGGCCACCGCCAGGCGAGAAGAGAAAGTCGATGGTTTGATCCAGCAGCTGTTCGAGGTCGAGCTGCTGCTGGTTGGCGGCGCTGAGCACCAGGTTCTCCAGGCGGC
The DNA here is from genome assembly GCA_945861105.1 of Synechococcus sp. UW140. Lineage (GTDB taxonomy): Bacteria > Cyanobacteriota > Cyanobacteriia > PCC-6307 > Cyanobiaceae > CAIQIA01. The sequence goes on along the minus strand of CAMASU010000002.1, from coordinate 22,271 downwards.
TCCAGCGGAAATGGTCTCCGTCGAACAGCATCTCCCGCAGGGAACGGCGCAGGTCGGGGTCGTTGTCTTCCAGCAGCCGGCGGGCGAAGTAGGGGTAGGCGGCTCCCAGAATCTTGAAGTCGCGGTCGACGCTGAGGGCGATGCCTTCGAGGGTGATCAGCGAACGGATGATCAGGGCGTAATAAGGCGGCACCCGAAAGGGAAAGCGGTACATGACCCCCGAGAGATCATCGGTGACGGCCTTGAAGTCCATGCGGCTCACCCCTGCTTCCAGGGCCTGGCTGAAGACGGTCTCGAAGGCGGGGACGATCGGCCGAAGATCGACCTCCTCGCTGAGGAAGCCAAGGGTGACGAAATCTTTGGAGAGTTTGTCGAAATCGCGATTGACGAGGTGCACAACAGCGCGAATGAGGCCGTTGCGTGATTCGCGCGCCACCTCGCTCATCATGCCGAAATCCAGATAGGCCAGCCGCCCGTCGGCCAGGGCCAGCAGGTTGCCGGGGTGGGGATCGGCATGGAAAAAGCCGTGTTCCAGCAGTTGCTGCAGGCTGCAGTTCACCCCCACCTCAACCAGCTCTTCGGGGTCGACACCCAGGGCCTTGACCGCCTCCAGGCGCGTCAGCTTGACCCCATCGATCCATTCCATCGTCAACACCCGCCGGCTGGTGTGGGATCGGTGGATGGCCGGCACCGCGATGCGTGGATTGTGGGCATGCAGGGCGGCGAAGCGTTCGGCATTGGAGGCTTCGTTGAAATAATCCATTTCTTCGAAGACCCGTTTGCCCAGTTCATCGATCAGCGCCACCAGATCGCTGCGGATCAGGCCGATGTTGGCCATCAGCCAGGCGGCGACGTTGCGGACGATGTAGAGGTCAAGGGTGATCTGCTCGCGCAGGCCGGGCCGTTGCACCTTCACCGCCACCGGCCTGCCGTCGGGGAGGATGCCGCGGTACACCTGGCCCAGGGAAGCCGCCGAGATCGGTTCGGCATCGAGCTGGCCGTAGAGCTCGGCCAGCGGTGCCCCCAGGTCCTCTTCGATGCAGGCCATCGCCAGATCGCTGGGGAAGGCCGGCAGTTGATCCTGCAGCCGTGCCAGCTCCTCGAGCAGCACGGGGGGGACGATGTCGGGGCGGGTCGACAGCGCCTGACCGGCCTTGATGAAGGCCGGGCCGAGGTCGGCCAGGAGCGCGGCGCACTCCCTGGCCCTGGCCCTGGCCCGTTCGGGACGGCGCAGGGCACCGCTGAGGCGATCGCTGGCCACGGCCAGGAGATAGAGGCCGATCGGCACCAGGGTCTGCCAGAGGCGCCGCAGCAGCCGCTGCGGATGGCCCGCGTAGATGCGTGTGATCGCGCCCGGGTCGTAGCTCAGCAGGCCGGCGGCTTCGATGAAATCGCCGATGCTGTAACGCTCTTCTGTCGTCGGGACCACCGGGTTCCCATCAGCCGGGCCCCCGTCGGCATCGCCGAGCACGGTGGCCCGCATGGCGGCCAGGCTGGCTTCGACGGTGGTTGGCGGCATGGGAGGGACAGCGGCGCGGGCGAGGGCGGAAAAGGGCTCCCACGGTAGGCCCGGCCAGCGGCGGGCCGTGGCGGTCTTTTTGTATCGGATCAGACCATATGACCAGCTTTTGGTAGTGACTGCTACATAAAGAGCCGGTGTTGTTGGGGAGCGTGGCGGCACCGTCCTGACGACCCATGCTCACCCTTGCCGCCGTGCCTTCGGTGGGCAGTGCCAACAACGGCTTCGTGCTGATCAGTGCTGCCCTGGTGCTGCTGATGACCCCGGCCCTGGCGCTGTTCTACGCCGGGTTCGTGCGGGGACGGAATGTGCTCAACACCCTGATGATGAGCTTCGGCTCGCTGGCGCTCGTGAGCGTCGTCTGGGTCGTGGCGGGTTACAGCCTGGCCTTTTCCCCCGGCCACGGGCCCCTGGCGCCCTTCATCGGTGGCCTGGGCTGGGCCGGGCTGGGGAACTGGTCGGTGCCGGTCAGTGACGGTGGACCCGGCCACGGGGCCGTGGCCCTGTTCCAGCTCACCTTCGCCGTCATCACCCCCGCCCTCATCTCCGGTGCCGTGGTCGAGCGCATGGCCTTCAGGGCCTGGATGCTGTTCGTGCTGCTCTGGAGCCTCGTCATCTATGTGCCCCTGGCCCACATGATCTGGGCCCCCGGGGGGTTCCTCGGCACCTCGGGCGGCCTTGGCGCCCTTGATTTCGCCGGTGGTTACCCCGTCGAGATGGCCTCCGGCCTGGCGGCGGCGGTGGCGGCGATGGTGGTCGGTCCCCGTCGCGGCCATCCTGCCCAGATCGCCCCGCCCCACAACGTGCCGTTCATCGTGCTGGGGGCCGGTCTGCTCTGGTTCGGCTGGTTGGGGTTCAACGGCGGCAGTGGGCTGGTGGCCGGCAACCTCGCGAGCCTCGCCTGCCTCACCACCAACAGCGCCGGAGCCGCCGCCGCCCTGGTGTGGATGCTGATCGACACCCACCAACGGGGTAAACCCACCGCCGTCGGCGTCGCCACCGGAGCGGTGGCCGGCCTGGTGGCGATCACCCCCGCCGCCGGCTTCGTGAGCCCGATGCAGGCCCTGGCCATCGGGGCCATCGCCGCCCTGGTCTGCAGCCAGGCCCTGCAGCTGAAGGGGCGCCTGCGCCTCGACGACAGCCTGGATGTGCTGCCCATCCACGGCCTGGCCGGCCTGCTCGGCGTGCTGCTCACCGGCGCCATGCACGGCGGAGCCGGGCAATTGTGGATCCAGCTGCAGGCCGCTGCCTTCACGGCGCTGTGGGTGGTGGTGGGCACCTATGCGGTGCTGCGGCTGGTGGCCCTTGTCGAGCCCCTGCGGGTGCGTCCCGATGAAGAGCGGCAGGGTCTGGACGTGAACGCCCACGGCGAGGAGGCCTACAACGACGAATTCACCGGCTGAACCCCCTTGGGAACCAAGGCCGGACTCGCTACGGTCGGGTTGATCCCGGGCCGCTGCCGTGCTCACCGCCCTGCGGTTGGAGAACATCGCCCTGGCCGAACGGCTGGAACTCACCTTTGCCGATGGCTTCAGTGTCTTCACCGGCGAGACGGGTGCCGGCAAGTCGCTGCTGCTCGATGCCCTCGATGCCCTCACCGGCGGCGCCCAGGGGGCCCAGGGGGCCCGTCTGCTGCGGGCCGGCAGTGACAGGGGCCGCATCGAGGCCAGCTTCACCCTCACGCCGCCGGTGGCCGCCTGGCTCGCCGCCCAGGAGCTGGAGGCCGACGACGACGAGCTGGTGCTGAGCCGCGACTGGCGTCAGCAGGAGGGGCGCCTCAGCAGCCGCCACCGGCTCAACGGTGTCGCCCTCGGCCGTGCCCAAGTGCAGGACCTGCGACCGCTGCTGATCGACCTCACCGTCCAGGGGCAGACCCAGCAGCTGGCCCGCCCCGGTCAGCAGCGCCGCTGGCTGGATCGCTGCGCCGGTGAGGAAGGGCTGGCCACCGTCGAGGCGGCGCGGGCGGCCTTCCGCCGCTGGCGCCAGGCCGCCGCCGCCCTGCAGCAGGCCCGGGAGCAGGAGCAGGAGCGTCGCCGCGACCGTGAACGCCAGGACCAGTTGCTGCAGGACCTGGAGGCCGCCGACCTGCAGGATCCCCACGAGCGTGAGCGGCTGCAGGGGGAACAGGACCGCGCCGCCCATGGCGTGCGCCTCCAGGAGGGTCTGGCCCTGCTGATCGGCCGGCTGGTCGACGGGGCCGAGGGGGTGCCGTCGGCCCTGGATCACCTGGCCGCCTGCAGCCATGAGCTGCAGCAGATGGCCCAGCTGGACGGCGGCCTCACCCCTCGGCTGGAGGAGCTGGTTGACGCCCAGGCCGGTCTTGAGACCCTGGTGCGGGCCCTGGAGCGCTACGGCGCTGCCCTGGAGAGCGATCCGGCCAGCCTGGCGGCGGTGCAAGAGCGCCTCGCCGCCTTACGAACCCTCGAGCGGCGCCATGGCCTGGATCTGGCGGGGTTGATCGAACTCCGCGACCGGCTGCGGCTGGAGCTCGAGCCGGGGGGTTCCGCGGCTTCCCTCGAACGGTTGCAGCAGGCCGAGGCCGAGGCGAGGGCCGACCGTGACCGCTGCCAGGGCCTGCTGAGTGACCAGCGGCGTCGCTCGGCGGCAACCCTGGAGCACCAGCTGATGGAGGCCCTGCGGCCCATGGGCCTGGCCAACGTGCGCTTCGCCGTGGCGGTCGAACCCGCAGATCCTGCGGAGGACGGAGCCGATGCGGTGGCCTTTCTGTTCTCAGCCAACCCCGGTCAACCCCTGGCCCCCCTCGCCGAGGTGGCCTCCGGTGGTGAGATGAGCCGTTTTCTGCTGGCTCTCAAGACCTGCCTGGCCGCCGCCGATCCCCATGTGACGTTGCTGTTCGACGAGATCGACAGCGGCGTCAGCGGCCGGGTGAGCGGCACCATGGCGCGGTTGCTCCGGCGCCTGGCCGCCAGCCGCCAGGTGTTCTGCGTGACCCATCAGCCGCTGGTGGCCGCCGCCGCCGACCATCACTTCCGCGTCAGCAAGAGCGTCGAAGACGGCGTCACCCGTTCGCAGGTGTCCGCCCTGCGGGACACCCGCGCCCGGGAGGCCGAGCTGGCGGAACTGGCCGGTGGCGACAGCGGCGAGGCCCGGGAGTTCGCCGCCAGCCTGCTGGGCCGCCGGGTCGCCTGACGCCCGGCCTACACTTCCACACCACCGACGACCCCCGGATGAGGCCCGCCAGCGCTGAGGACGCGGCCCTGCGGGCATTGAACGGCGGCAGCCTCGGCGATCAGATCGTTGTGCGTGGCGCCCGCCAGCACAACCTGTGCAACGTCGACCTGGCCATCCCCCGCAACCGGTTGGTGGTGTTCACCGGTGTCAGCGGCAGCGGCAAGAGTTCGCTGGCCTTCGACACCATCTTCGCGGAGGGCCAGCGTCGTTACGTCGAGAGCCTCTCGACCTATGCCCGCCAGTTTCTGGGGCAGGTCGACAAGCCCGATGTCGATGCCATCGAGGGGCTGTCGCCCGCCATCTCGATCGACCAGAAGTCCACCAGCCACAACCCGCGTTCGACGGTCGGCACGGTCACCGAGATCCAGGATTACCTGAGGCTGCTGTTCGGCCGGGCCGGTGAACCCCACTGCCCCCATTGCGAACGGCCGATCCGACCCCAGACCATCGACGAGATGGTGGACCACATCCTGCAGCTGCCCGAGGGCTGCCGGTATCAGTTGCTCGCGCCGGTGGTGCGTGGCAAGAAGGGCACCCACACCAAGCTGCTGAGCGGGCTGGCGGCCGAGGGTTTCGCTCGGGTGCGCATCAACCGAGAAGTGCGTGAACTGGCCGACAACATCGAGCTCGACAAGAACCACGCCCACGACATTGAGGTGGTGGTCGACCGGCTGGTGGCCCGGGAAGGGGTGCAGGAACGCCTCACCGATTCCCTGCGCACCACCCTCAAGCGCGGTGATGGGCTGGCCCTCGTTGAGGTGGTGCCCAAGGCCGGCGAGGAGCTGCCTGAGGGGGTGGAACGGGAGCGGCTCTATTCCGAGAATTTCGCCTGCCCCGAACACGGGGCGGTGATCGAGGAGCTGTCGCCGCGGCTGTTCTCGTTCAACAGTCCCTACGGCGCCTGTGCCGCCTGCCATGGCATCGGTTTCCTGCGGCGGTTCACCGAGGCGCGGGTGGTGCCCGATCCGACCCTGCCGGTCTACGCCGCCATCGCCCCCTGGAGCGACAAGGAGAACAGCTATTACTTCTCCCTGCTGTACAGCGTCGGCCAGGCGTATTCGTTCGAGCTCAAGTCCCCCTGGAACCAGCTCAGCCGCACCCAGCAGGAGGCGGTGCTGTTCGGCACCGTCGAGCCGATCCGCATCGAGGCCGACAGTCGCTATCGCAAGGCCGGGGGGTATGAGCGTCCCTTCGAGGGGGTGCTGGCGATCCTGGAGCGTCAGCTGCGTGATGCCGGCGGTGAGGCTGCCCGGCAGAAACTGGAGAAGTACCAGGACCTGGTGGCCTGCGCCGACTGCTCCGGCCAGCGCCTGCGACCCGAGGCCCTGGCGGTGCGGCTTGGGCCCTACGGCATCACCGACCTCACCGCGGTGAGTGTCTCCGAGGGGCTCGAGCGCATCGAGGCGCTGATGGGCCACGGTGCCACCGACGGTGGTGCGCTGCTGAGCGATCGGCAGATCCGCATCGCCGACCTGGTGCTGCGCGAGATCCGCCTGCGGTTGCGGTTCCTGATCGATGTGGGCCTCGATTACCTCACCCTCGATCGGCCGGCCATGACGCTGTCCGGCGGCGAAGCCCAGCGCATCCGCCTGGCCACCCAGATCGGCGCTGGCCTGACGGGGGTGCTCTATGTGCTCGATGAACCGAGCATCGGCCTGCACCAGCGGGACAACGACCGGTTGCTGGCGACCCTGCTGAAGCTGCGGGACCTGGGGAACACCCTGATCGTGGTCGAACACGATGAAGACACCATCCGTGCCGCCGATCACCTCGTCGACATCGGTCCCGGGGCCGGCATCCACGGCGGTCGCATCGTCGCCCAGGGGGGTCTGGCCGATCTGATGGCTGCGGACGACTCCCTCACCGGTGCCTACCTGAGCGGTCGCCGTGCCATTCCCACCCCGGCCGAACGGCGCAGCAGCGGCAGTCGCCGTCTGACGCTGGTGAATGCCAGCCGCAACAACCTGCAGGGCCTCACGGTCGAGATTCCGCTGGGGCGGCTGGTGGCGGTGACGGGGGTGAGCGGCAGCGGCAAGAGCACCCTGGTCAACGAACTGCTGCATCCGGCCCTTGAACATCGACTGGGCCTCAAGGTGCCGTTCCCTGCGGGGCTCGATGACCTGCAGGGCATCGCCGCGATCGACAAGGTGATCGTCATCGACCAGAGCCCCATCGGTCGCACCCCCCGCTCCAACCCCGCCACCTACACCGGTGCCTTTGATCCGATCCGGCAGGTGTTCGCCGCCACCGTCGAGGCCAAGGCCCGGGGATACCAGGTGGGTCAGTTCAGCTTCAACGTCAAGGGCGGTCGCTGCGAGGCCTGCAGTGGCCAGGGGGTCAACGTGATCGAGATGAACTTCCTGCCCGATGTCTATGTGCAGTGCGATGTCTGCCGCGGCGCCCGCTACAACCGCGAGACCCTGCAGGTGAAATACCGCGGTCACACCATTGCCGATGTGCTCGAAATGACGGTGGAACAGGCTGCTGAGGTGTTCAGCGCCATCCCCCAGGCCGCCGATCGCCTGCGCACCCTCGTGGATGTGGGCCTGGGTTACGTCAAGCTCGGCCAGCCGGCCCCCACCCTCTCGGGGGGTGAAGCCCAGCGGGTGAAGCTGGCCAGTGAGCTGTCGCGGCGCGCCACCGGCAAGACCCTGTACCTGATCGATGAACCCACCACCGGTCTCAGTTTTTATGACGTCCACAAGCTGATGGAGGTGATGCAGCGGCTGGTCGACAAGGGCAACTCGATCCTGGTGATCGAACACAACCTTGATGTGATCCGCTGCGCCGACTGGATCGTTGATCTCGGTCCCGAAGGCGGCACCCGCGGCGGCGAGATCGTCGTCTGCGGCACACCGGAGGAGGTGGCGGCCCATCCCAGCTCGCACACAGGCCGTTATCTGCGCCAGGTGCTGGCGCAGCATCCCCCGGAACGGCAGCTCACGGGTTGCAGCGTGGGCACTGGCCCGGATCCGCTGCGCTGAGTCCATCGCGGCGGGGTTGCTGCAGCACGTGGTCGCAGGCCACGCACCCGTGCCGTTCGTGGGCCACCAGTTCTGTGGGGGTGCCGCACCAGTCGCACGGCAGCCCCGCCACCGTGGCGACCAGCCCCCAGCCCGGGGCTCCGCAGGCCGGACAGGTGCTGCGCAGCCGCCGCACCAGCCGGAAGGCCAGGCGGCGGAGGCTGGCCATGCGGGTGGGGTTGAGGTGGGCACGCATGTCGGTCTCCACCAGCGCCAGGCCGTCGTCGGCATGGGGCAATGCCTGTTCGATGGCCAGCGCCAGCGCCTCGGTGCTCACGATCAAGCCATGGTGCGGGAAGCCCACCTGCCGTAACCAGCTGTCCAGATCAGCGATGCTGGCCGCCCGGCGCTGGCTGAAATTGGTGGCGGTGTGGGCCAGCTGTTCGCACACCACCAACCCCTGGCGGGTATCCACCAGGGTGAGCCATTCGTGGCCCACCGCCAGCAGGGGCACGGCGGGGTGGGGGCCGAAGCTGCCCTCGCTGGCGATCCCGAGGTCCAGGTCGAGTTCGGCCATGGCGGCTTCGGCCTTGCGGCGGCAGGTGGTGGCCGCATCGGCGGGGCGTTCGCGTTCACCGCTGAAGGTGCCGAGGCTGTCGGTGTCGAACGCTGTCGCCAGTTGCAGCGTGAGGCCCAGCCCGGCCTGCAGGGGTCGGGCCAGCACCTTGTCTTTGCCGTGGCGGCTGGCCAGGGCAATGCACCGTCCCTGAAACATGCCAGAAACTGCTTAGGGGCACTGGCGCGACATTAGGTCGATTTCCCATCAGTTGCTCTGATCGTCGGGATCACAAGCGTTGCCTGCGGCAGGTCCCCAGCCCAGATTTCTGTCTCACTACAGTTCATCTACCCCTGCGGCACTGAGGCTTCAGCAGGCTCCTCCAGAGCCGAAGACGTCATCAGCACAGATTGCACAATCCAGCTCCATTGCCACCGCCCTGGCTGACAGGTCGGTGGCATGGAGTTCTGCGGCTCTGCAGTTCGCTCCTGGGGGTCACCCCTGCCAATTTCCCTGCCAAATTCCCTTGCCAACTGACCATGACGCTGTTCCGTCGCCGCCTCAGCGCCGTCTCCGGTTCGCTTGCATCACTGATGCTGCTCACGGCCTGTCTGGGCAATCCTCCAGACCGCACCGGCACAGGATCTTCGCTTTCAGCGCCGGTGGTGCGAGCCGATGCCGGTCTCGAAACCAAGAGCATCAGTCTTGGCTTTGTGCCGATTCTTGAAGCCGCGCCATTGGTGGTGGGAGTCGAGAAGGGCTTCTTCGCCCGCCATGGCCTGGATGTGAAGCTCAGCAAGCAATCCAGCTGGTCGGCGGCGCGTGACAATGTCGTGCTGGGCAGTGCCGGTGGCGGCATTGATGGCGGTCAGTGGCAGTTGCCCATGCCCCAGATGATCAGCGAAGGGGCCCTCACCAACGGCAAGAAGGTGCCGATGGTGATTCTGGCGATGCTGATGAGCCAGGGCAATGGCATCGCGGCGGCCAACGGTGTCCGCGACGGCAATCTCTCGGCTGATCTCAAGGCCAGTTCGCCGGGCTTCTTCACGACATTCCAGAAGAAGGAAGGGCGACGCTTCAGGGCGGCTTACACCTTCCCCAAGGCCAACCAGGACATCTGGATCCGCTACTGGCTCGCTGCGGGTGGAGTCAACCCCGACCGCGATGTTGAGCTGCTCACGGTGCCTGCCCCCGAGACGCTCCAGGGCATGAAGACCGGAACGATGGAGGCCTTCTCCACAGGGGATCCCTGGCCGAGTCGAATCAGCAACGACAAGCTCGGCTACCTGGCTGCCACCACAGCCCAGATCTGGAAGGCACACCCCGAGGAGTACCTCGCCGTCCGCAAGGACTGGGTGGACGCCAACCCCAAAGCCGCCGTCGCATTGCTCAAGGGACTGATCGAAGCCCAGCGCTGGCTGGATCAGCCCGACAACAAGACCGAGGCCGCGAAGATTCTGGGCTCCCGCAAGTGGTACAACGTGCCGGTGCCGGTGCTGGAGAAGAGCCTGCGGGGTGAGTATGCGCTCGGCAGCAAGGATCAGGTGGTCAAGGATCCGCGCATGGGGCCCCTGTACTGGTCCAGTGACCGCGGTGTGATCTCGTACCCCTACAAGAGCCTCACCCTCTGGTTCCTGGTCGAATCGTTGCGTTGGAAGTTCTATCCCGGCGTTGTCGATTCCCTGGCCCAGGCCCAGGCGATCAACGACCGCGTCACCCGGGAGGACCTCTGGCGCCAGGCGGCGAAGGAGGTGGGGGTTCCCAGCAAGGACATCCCCACCGGCTCAAGCCGTGGCCGCGAAGTCTTCTTTGATGGCGTCGTCTACGACCCCGCCGATCCCCAGGCTTATCTCAACAGCCTGAAGATCAAACGCTGACCCTGATCCTCACACCTCAACCTTCCGCTTGGCTTTTCCTCCCTGAACCATGACCAACTCCAAGTTTCAGCCTTCCAGCCTCAGCCAGTGGTGGAAAGCAAACCGCCGGTCCATCATTCTGCCACTCCTTGGCATCGGTGGGTTCCTCCTCTTCTGGCAGCTCAGCGCCAGCCTTGGGCTCACCAAGCTCTCGGGTCCCCTCAGCCTCTGGACTGAGGAGCGCACCCGTGATCTGCTGCTGTACCCGTTCTTTGATCGTGGCGGTCTCGACAAGGGGCTGTTTCTGCACACCATGAGCAGCCTCTCTCGGGTGGCCCTCGGTTACAGCCTTGCGGCCATCGTGGGAATCGGGGTCGGCATCGCCGTCGGTCTCAGTCAGAACCTGAACCGTGCTTTTGACCCACTGTTTCAGTTTTTGCGGATGATCGCGCCCCTGGCCTGGGTGCCGATTGCCCTGGTGCTTTTCCAGCAGAACCAGCCGGCGGCCATCTTTGTGATCTTCATCACTTCGATCTGGCCGATTCTGATCAACACGGCGGAGGGTGTGCGACAGATCCCCCAGGATTATCGCAATGTGGCCTTGGTGCTGCAGATGTCGCAACGGCGCTTCTTCACCAAGATTCTGATTCCATCAGCCCTGCCTTACATTTTCACCGGTCTGCGCATTTCCATCGGTCTCGCCTGGTTGGCCATCATCGCCGCCGAGATCGTGATGCCCGGCACCCCCGGCATCGGTTTCTTCATTTGGGACGCCAACCAGAACGGCTATGTCTCCGACATTGTGCTGGGTGTGATCTGGATCGGTGCCATCGGTCTGTTACTTGACCGACTGATGGCCTGGCTGCAGACCCGCATTGCCCGCTGACGTGTCATGGTCACCAATTTTCTCCAACCGTTTCAGCACTTCTCCGATTGGCTGTCTGCCTTTGAGCAACGCCTCTTCAAGCCAGCCAATGTCATTCGTTTTCTGGTGGGGCGCTGTCTGTTGATGCTCTCGATGCTGCTCACTTTCTGGTGGTTCTGTCGTCCCTCGCTCTGATCCCATGACCTCCCTCGTTTCTGTTCAGGATGTGACCAAGGACTTCCCGCTCAGCGGGGGTGGTCACTACCTGGCCCTCCGGGGCATTGACCTCGAAATCCGCAAGGGTGAATTCATCTCGTTGATCGGCCACTCGGGCTGCGGCAAGAGCACCCTGCTGAACATGATTGCGGGCCTCGACCTTCCCACTGATGGCACGGTGCTGCTCGCTGGCGAGACGGTGCGTCGGCCGGGTCCCGACAAGATGGTGGTGTTCCAGAACTATTCGCTCCTGCCCTGGCTGACCGTCCGCCAGAACATCGCCATTGCGGTCGATGAGGTGATGCCCGAGTTGACTACCACCGAGCGACATTGCGTCATCGAAGAGCACATTGCGATGGTCGGCCTCAGCCATGCGGCTGACAAGTCACCCCAGCAGCTGTCGGGCGGCATGCGACAGCGGGTGGCCATCGCCCGTGCCCTCGCCATCCGCCCCAAGCTGCTCTTGCTCGATGAGCCCTTCGGTGCTCTTGATGCCCTCACCCGGGGGAATCTGCAGGAGAAGCTGATGCAGATCTGCAATGAGCACGAACTGACTGCTGTGATGGTCACCCACGATGTCGATGAGGCGGTGCTGCTGTCAGATCGGATCGTGATGCTCACCAATGGCCCCGGCTCGCGCATCGGTGGCGTGCTGGAGGTCGACATCCCCCGCCCCCGCCAGCGCTTGCAGGTGGTGCACCACCCCAGCTACTACAGCTTGCGTTCCGAGATCATCTACTTCCTCAACCGCCAGAAGCGTGTCAAGCAGTGGCAGGCCAAGTCGCACCGGGTGCTGCCCCGCCATGGACTCGAAAAAGTGAATCTTGACCTGGGCTTTCTGCCGCTGGCCGCCTGCGCCCCCCTGGCGGTGGCCGAAGCCAGGGGCCTGTTCAGAAAGCACGGTCTTGACGAGGTGCAGCTGGTGCGTGAAACCAGCTGGCGGGGTGTGACCGATGGCCTGGTCGATGCCACCCTCGACGCGGCGCTGATGCCATCGGGCATGCCCACATGGATGACAGCGGGGGGCCATGGTGATGCCCCCCTGCCCATCGTCACCGCCCTCACCCTCAGCCGTAACGGCAATGGCGTCACCCTTGCCAACCGCCTGGCTGAGCAGGGGGTGGTGTCGGTGGAGGCTTACCGCGATTACCTGCTGCAGCACAACCGCGAACCCCACACCCTGGGCATCGTCCACCCGGCGTCGATGCACAACCTGCTGCTGCGCTACTGGCTGGCGGCCCATGCGATCGACCCTGACCGCGATGTGCATCTGCAGACCCTGCCGCCGGCGCAGATGCTGGCGGATCTCAAGGACGGCAGCATCGATGGCTACTGCGTCGGTGAGCCGTGGAACCGCAGGGCCCAGGTGGAGGGGCGGGGCATTCCGATCGTCGGTGACCTCGAGATCTGGTCGGGCCACCCCGGCAAGGTGCTGGGGGTGCGTGAGGACTGGGCTCTGGCCTATCCGAACACCCACATCGCCCTGGTCAAGGCCCTGCTCGAGGCCTGCGCCTACTGCCAGGAGCCAAGCCACGCCGAGGAACTGAGCGCCTTGCTCAGCGACCGGCGCTACCTGGGCATGCGCGCCGACCTGATCCGCTTCGGCGAAGATGCTCCCTCGGGACGTGCCGAGGAGTGGCAGCCCCATCACCTGTTCTGTGGCCCCGGGGTGAATCGTCCCAGCCGTACGGAACACCTCTGGATCCTCACCCAGCTGGCCCGCTGGGCCGAGATTCCCTTCCCGCGGAACTACGTCGAAATTCTCGAGCGGGTCTGTGGGGTGGCGGTCTACAGCACAGCGGCCCGGGAACAGGGCCTTGACGATGTGAGCTACCAGCGCCAGGGCATCGCCCTGTTCGATGGCCGTCCGTTCAACAGCGACGATCCCATCGGGTATCTCAATCAGGTGTCCTTGCATCGCGATTTCAGTGTCGCCGAAATCTCCCTGTCCGTCCCCAGGCCCCTCAGTGAATGATTGAGGCGCCTGTCTGCGCCCTTCTGCTGTTGTTCTCTCTGCCATCGCCATGGTCACCCTCTCCACCTCCCCTGCCGCCAGCCCGGCGGCCCCCCTGCTGCAGTTCAATAACCTCGGCAAGGTCTACCCCACCCCCAGGGGTCCCTATCCGGTGCTGGAGGGGATCAACCTCGAGGTCCAGCAGGGCGAGTTCGTCTGCGTCATCGGGCATTCGGGTTGCGGTAAATCGACGTTGCTGAACATGGTCTCCGGCTTCGCCACGCCCAGTTCTGGGCAGGTGCTGCTGCGGGGTCAGCCCATCCGCCAGCCCGGGCCCGACCGGATGGTGGTGTTTCAGGGCTATGCGTTGCTGCCTTGGATGAGCGCCTACGACAATGTGCTGCTGGCGGTCGAGTCGGTGAAGCCGACCCTGCCTGAGCGCGAGAAGCGGGAGATCGTCGAAGACCACCTGCGGCTGGTCGGTCTGGAGAAGGCGGCTGACAAGCTGATCACACAGATTTCCGGCGGCATGAAGCAGCGCGTCTCCATTGCCCGTGCCCTGGCGATCAGGCCGGAGGTGCTGATTCTGGATGAACCCTTCGGGGCTCTTGATGCGATCACCAAGGAGGAATTGCAGCAGGAACTGCTGCAGATCTGGAACACGCAGAAGTGCACTGTGCTGATGATCACCCATGACATCGACGAGGCCCTGTTCCTCGCAGATCGTCTGGTGATGATGACCAATGGCCCGGCGGCGGGCATTGGTGATGTGATGACGATCGACTTTCCCCGGCCACGCAATCGTGAGGACATCATGGAAGATCCCCGTTATTACGAACTGCGTAATCAGGCCCTGGACTTTCTCTACAACCGTTTCGCCCACGATGATGACGAGGTCGGCTGAAGCTGAGGCGCAGCTGAGCCATCAGCACGCCTTGGGGGGATGAATAAGGGAGAGTCATTGGTGCTGGGGCCTGGAGGCGTTCAGTTTTCCTTCAGGTCCCCTAGATTTCCGCGACTTCGTCACCCATCCACCCACCATGGCCGCGCCACAGAAGCGTCTTCGGGGCAGCTGCGACGCCATCGCCACCCATCTGCGCAACGTCGCCCGCATTCCCCTGCTGAGGCAGGAGGAAGAGATCACCCTGGCTCGCCAGGTGCAGGCCCTCCGCCGCCTGCAGGACTGCGAACAGGAACTGTGGCTGCGGGCCGGCGGAGAGGCCCCGACCGAGGCCGCCATCGCCGCCGAGGCCGGCCTCTCGCTGGACGACCTGCGCCGCCAGCGTCGGCGGGGTGAACGGGCCCGGGAGCGGATGGTGACCGCCAACCTGCGGCTTGTGCTGTCGATCGCCCGCCGCTACGCCCATCGAGAGCTGGAGCTGGCCGACCTGGTGCAGGAGGGCAACCTCGGTCTGATGCGGGCCGTGGACCGTTTTGATCCCAGCCGTGGCTACCGCTTCTCGACCTATGCCTTCTGGTGGATCCGTGAGGCCATCGGTCGCGCCCTGGTTAACCAAGGCCGCACCATCCGCCTGCCGGAGGCGGTGAACGAGCGGCTGGGGCGCCTGCGCCGGGCCCAGCACGCCTTCCTCCAGGCCAACGGCCGCCCGCCCACCGCCGTTGAGCTGGCCCAGGCGACGGGTCAGAAGCCCCTGGATGTGGAAGAACTGCTCTTCCGCGCCCAGCAGCCCCTCAGCCTGCAGATGACCTTCACTGAGGAGGATGGGGCCCGCCTTGAGGATCTGCTTGCCTGCCAGCGCACCCCGCCCCAGCAGCAGGTCGACCGCCATTGCCTCGAAGCGGATGTGGCCGGCCTGCTGGCCGACCTGCCCGAGCTGCAGTCCCAGTTTCTGCGCCTGCGCTACGGGATCGGATCCGACAGCCCCCAGTCCCTGAGTGCCGTGGCCCGTTCCCTGGGTATCACCCGCGACCGGGCCCGATCCCTCGAACGCCGGTCGATGGAGGCGGTGCGCTCGCGATCCCAGCGGGTGTTTGACCATCTGGCGAGCTGAGCGCCGCTGTCGTGGCGAGGGGCACGGCCCCCCGGGCCCCCGCCACCAGCCGAATCGTCTTGAACAGGATCAGCAGATCCAGCAGCAGGTTGGCGTTGCGCAGGTAATAAAGGTCGTAGGCCAGCTTCATGCGGCTGTCTTCGACCGAGGCGCCGTAGGGATAGCAGACCTGGGCCCAGCCGCTGAGTCCCGGCCGCAGCCAGTGGCGGATGCGGTAATGGGGAATCTGCCGCTCCAGGTCGAGTTCCAGTTCGGGTCGTTCGGGCCGTGGGCCGATCAGGCTCATCTCACCGCTCAGCACCGCCAGCAGCTGCGGCAGTTCGTCGAGGCGCAGCCGCCGCAGCCAGTGCCCCACGCGGGTGATGCGGTCATCGCCGCGGCTGGCCCAGCGGGCCCCCTGGCGTTCGGCATCGGTGCGCATGCTGCGCAGCTTGCGCACCCGGTAACTCTCGCCGTAGAGGCCGCTGCGCCGCTGGCTGTAGAGCAAGGGACCGCGGTCCTCAAGCCAGATCAGCAGTGCGGCTGCCGCCATCAGCGGCGAGGTGACCAGCAGCAGCAGGCTGGCCACCAGCAGGTCGCCGGCCCGCTTGACCCGCCAGCCAAACCGCCCGGGCAGCAACGCAAAGCCCTCACTGCGCAGCAGTGCCTCACGGCTCAGCAGTTCCGGTGGCACCCGTTGCAGCACCTGTTCAGCCCAGTTCACCAGGCTCATCACCACCAGCCCCTGGCTGCGCAGCCGCAGAAACTGTTCCAGCTGCCGGTCGTCGAGGCTGAGGCGGTCGCTCAGGGCCAGGGCCCCCACCGGTGGCAGGGCGTCGAGGTCGGCGCTGGCCAGCAGCTCGGCATCCCAGAGGAACACCGGTGGGCCGCCACCGGGTTCGAAGGCCAGCTCATGGCGCAGCACCGCCAGTTCCGCGTTCGTGGCCACCAGCAACCAGGGTCGGCCGGGATCGCTGCTGCGTCGCATCAGCTGCTGCAGGCCCGTCGAGACCAGGGCCATGGCGAGCAGCATCGGCGCCAGGAAGCCCCGGAAGCGGGTGGGGGCGTCGACCACCCGGAACAGCCAGCTGTGGGCCAGCACCACCGCCAGCAGCAGCAAGGCCACCAGGGCGGCGGAGAACCACGGCGGGCCGCCCCGGCCGGCCTCGCCGGCTTCACTGCGGCGGGAGTAGCGACCCAGCAGGTAGGAGCCCCCGAGCCAGAGGCCGATCAGCACCGCCAGGGCCCGGTTGACCCCTTCGATGGTGCCGAGCCGAACCCAGTAGGTGAGGTTGTAGAGCAGTGCCAGGGCGGCGGCGTCCAGACCCGCCAGGGACAGCAGCAGCCAGCGTTCCTTGAGCCAGGGGAGCCGCAGCTGCAAAATCCGTTCGCAGATGAGACTGGGTCAGTGTACGGGGGAACGCCGGCCGGCTCTGCCAGACTCTGCCGCCATGAAGATCCTTGGCCTCTCGGCCTACTACCACGACAGTGCGGCCGCCCTGGTGGTGGACGGTGCCATCCGCGCCGCAGCCCAGGAGGAACGGTTCACCCGCCTCAAGCATGATCCGGCCTTTCCGGCCCGGGCCATCGGCTGGTGCCTGCAGGAGGCCGGTCTGGCCCTCACCGACCTGGATCGCATCGTCTTTTACGAGAAGCCGCTGCTCACCTTCGAGCGTCTGCTGGAGACCTACCTGGCGACGGCCCCCCGCGGACTGCGCTCGTTCCTCAAGGCGATGCCGGTGTGGCTGCGCGAAAAGCTCTACCTCAAGAGTGTGCTGCGGCGGGAGCTGGCCGAGCTGGGGGGCTGCCACCGCCGCGACCTGCCGCCGTTGCTGTTCACCGAACACCACGAGGCCCACGCCGCCGCCGCTTACTACCCGTCGCCCTTTGACGAGGCGGCGGTGCTCTGTCTTGACGGTGTCGGTGAATGGGCCTGCGGTTCGGCCTGGACCGGTCGTGGGGCCAGCCTCACCCCCCTCTGGCAGCTTGATTTTCCCCATTCCCTGGGGTTGCTCTACTCAGCCTTCACGTATTACTGCGGCTTCAAGGTCAATTCGGGCGAGTACAAGCTGATGGGTCTGGCCCCCTACGGCCGGCCTCTGCATGTCGAGGCGATCCGCACGCATCTGCTCGACATCAAGCCCGACGGCAGCTTCCGCCTTGACCAGCGCTACTTCAATTACGCCAGTGGCCTGACGATGACGGCCGAACCGTTCCATCGCCTGTTCGGGGGTCCCCCGCGCACGCCGGAATCCCCCCTGGAGCAGCGCCACATGGACCTGGCCGCCTCGATTCAGGTGGTCACCGAAGACCTGGTGCTGCAGCTGGCCCGCCAGCTGCACGCCGACACCGGCCTCGACAACCTCTGCCTCGCCGGTGGGGTGGCCCTCAACTGCGTCGCCAATGGCCGCCTGCTGCGGGAGGGACCCTTCGAGCACCTGTGGATCCAGCCTGCTGCCGGCGATGCCGGCAGTGCCCTCGGGGCCGCCCTGGCGGTGTGGCACCGCCATGAAGACCAGCCGCGGCCGAGCCTGGCGGGCACGGGCCTGCGGGACCGTCAGCGGGGCAGTTACCTGGGGCCAGACCTCGACCCCACCGACACCCGTGACCTGCTGCAGGAGCAGGGGGCCGTCTGGCGCGAACTTCCCGACCGGGAGCTGCTGCCCGAGCTGGCACGGCTGCTCGCCGATGGTCTGGTGGTGGGCTGGTGCCAGGGACCGATGGAGTTCGGGCCGCGGGCCCTGGGCGGACGCTCGATCCTCGGCGATCCGCGCTCGCCCCGGATGCAGAGCGTGATGAACCTCAAGATCAAGTACCGCGAGAGCTTCCGGCCCTTTGCGCCGTCGGTGCTGGCCGAACGGGCGGCGGACTGGTTTGAGCTCGACCCCGGCTGCAGCAGTCCCTACATGCTTCTGGTGGCGGGGGTGCGGCAGGAGCACCGACGGGCCATGACCGCAGAAGAGGAGGCCCTGTTCGGCATCGACAAGCTCAACGTTCCCCGCTCCTCGATCCCGGCAGTCACCCATGTCGACCACTCGGCCCGCATCCAGACCGTCCATGCCGACACCAATCCCCGCTACCACGCGCTGTTGCAGGCCTTCGAGGCCCTCAGCGGCTGCCCGGTGCTCGTCAACACCTCGTTCAATGTGCGCGGTGAACCGATCGTCTGCACGGCCGCCGATGCCTGGCGCTGCTTCATGCGCACCGAGATGGATGCGCTGGTGATCGGCAACTGTCTGCTGCTCAAGCCCGACCAGCCGGCGGCCCCCAGCGATGACCGCTGGCAGGACACCTTCGCCCTCGACTGACCCACCGCCCCCTCCTCCATGGCCAAGGCCCGCACCACCCAGCTGCGTGAATTCGGTTTCGTCGTGGCCGGTGGCCTGACGCTGATCTTCGGGGTGCTGGGCCCGTGCCTGCGCCACCACCCCGCCCCCACCTGGCTGTGGATCGTCAACAGCGTGCTGGTGGGCCTGGCCCTGCTGGCGCCCCGCGCCCTCGATCCATTGGAGCGGCTGTGGCTGCGGCTGGGTCTGTTGCTGGGGGCCATCAACAACCGCATCATCCTGGCCGTGGTGTTCTATGGCCTGCTCACCCCCATGGGTCTGCTGCTGCGCTGGCGGGGCAGCGACCCCCTGCGGCGACGGTTTGAGGCCGCCGCCGCCAGCTACCGTTTGCCCTCGCGGGACCGGCCCGGCGCCCACATGGCCAAGCCCTACTGACCTCCCCCTCCATGGACGCCTTCTTCGAACTGCTGGCCGACCTGTGGGGGTTCCTGTCGGAA
This sequence comes from Synechococcus sp. UW140, assembly GCA_945861105.1. Taxonomy (GTDB): domain Bacteria; phylum Cyanobacteriota; class Cyanobacteriia; order PCC-6307; family Cyanobiaceae; genus CAIQIA01. The sequence goes on along the minus strand of CAMASU010000002.1, from coordinate 3,375 downwards.
CGGCGCAAGTTCTGGCTGCTGCCGCTGATCCTCACCCTGGTGCTGCTGGGGGCCCTGGTGGTGCTCAGCCACGGTTCGGCCTTGGCCCCGTTCATCTACACCCTCTTCTGAGGGGCCCGCGGTCTTGACTTCCCGGGTCACCTCGCTGCTGCGGCTGTTGCTGATCAACGGGGCGGTGTTCCTGGCCCTGCTGTTGCTGGCCGAACTGGCCCTGCGGCTGCTGGGCATCGCCCGTCCGGCGTTCTATCGCTTCGATGCCGGCCGCGGTTTCGCCCATCGCCCCGGCGCCGAGGGCTGGTGGACCCGGGAAGGCCGGGGCTGGGTGCACATCAACCGGGCGGGTTTCCGTGATGACGACCATCCGCCCACCGCAGCCCCCGGCACCCTGCGCCTGGCGGTGCTGGCCGACTCGTTCGGCGAGGCCTTTCAGGTGAACCTCGCCGACACCTGGTGGAAGGGCCTGCAGCGGCAGCTGGCGGCCGACCGTGCCTGTGCCCTGCGCCAGGGCTTCGCCGGTGGTGTGGAGGTGATGAACTTCGGCACCGGTGCCTATGGCACGGGCCAGGAACTGCTCACCTGGCGCCAGGCGGTGCGACCCCTGCGCCCTGACGTGGTGCTGCTGGCCGTTTACCTGGGCAACGACATCGACGACAACACCCCTCGCCCGCGGGATGACCGGCCGGTGTTCCGCCTCGATGGCCGCGGCCGGTTGCAGCAGGACGATGGCTTTCTGCTGTCGCCCGCCAGCCGCTTTCGCCGCAGCCCGGTGGGGCGGCTGAGTGACTGGCTGGTGGCCCACAGCCGCCTGGCCCAGCTGTTGAACGCCGTCAAGAACCGTCCGCAGGTCGCGGCGCCGGCGACCGAGGGTCCGCCACTGGTGCCACCACCGGCCGAGGAGGGCTGGGCCGTCACTGCGGCCCTGCTGCGGCAGCTGCGGGATGAGGTGACCGCCACCGGCGCCCGCCTGATCGTCACCAGCCTCACCAGCCCTGAACAGGTGTGGCCCGACCCGCAGCGGCGGCCGGCCGATCCCTTTGCCCTGGAACGGCGGCTGGCCGCCATCCTGCGCCCCCTCGAGGTCACCTATCTGCCCCTGGGGCCCCAGCTGCAGCGCCAGGCCGACCTTCAGGGGCTGCTGCTGCACGGCTTTCGGGGGCAGCAACCCGGCATCGGCCACTGGAACACCACGGGCCATCGGCTGGCCGCCGCCGCCCTGGCCGCCGACCTCTGCCGGCCATGAACCACCGCAGCCCCCTGCGCCTGGCCCTCACCGACGGCCTGCTGGTGGCCGCCAGCTGGGCCCTCTATTACCACTGGCGTTACGGCACCTGGCCGGGCCCCAGCCGCGGCCCTTTGCTGGTGGTGGTCTGCTGGCTGCTGCTGCATTACCTGCTCGGCACCTATGCCGACCTCAGCGGTCGCCAGCTGCAGCTGGGTCGGCAGCTGCGCAACGACCTCCTGGCGGCGGCGGGGGTGCTGCTGCTGGCGGTGGGTTTCACGGGGCTGAGCGGCGGCAGTTTCGCCAGCACCATGGGCCGCAGCTTCCTGCCGGTGGTGCTGGTGCTGGCGATGGCCATCGGTCAGCTGCTGCGCCTCGGTCAGGACCTGGCCCATCTCTGGAGCCCCCAGCAGCAGTGGCTGCTGATCGCGGCCCCGGGGGAACGGGACGTGCTGGCGCGGGAGCTGGAGCAGCGGGGCTGTGCCGTGCCCTGTGGCATCGAATGGCGGGCCGCCTCGGGGCTGGCGCCCCTGCCCGCCGGCCTGCCGAGGCTGCTGCAGCTCGATGGGGTCGCCATCGGTGGTGCCGTGGTGCCGTCGGCGGCGGACCGCCAGACCCTGCTGCAGTGGCAGTCGCAGGGGGTGCGGCTGCTGGCCCTCAGCGGTTGGTGTGAGCTGTTTCTGCGGCGGCTGCCGCCGGAGCTGGTGCCTGAGCGCTGGTCGTCGCGGGTGGAGGGCTTCGGCCTGGCCCGCACCGGTCCCAGCGCCCGCCTCAAGCGCCTCGGGGATCTGCTGGGCACGACCTTGCTGGCGCTGCTGCTGCTGCCCGTCGCCCTGGGTGTGCTGCTGCTGCCCCTCACCGGCCAGCCCCTGCGGCTGCACAGCGACGGCTGCAGCGGTCGCAACGGCCGGCCATTCCGGCGCTGGCGGCTGGGGGCCGGCGACCCCGTGGCTCGGCCAGGGCTGGAGCGGCGCCTGCAGCGGCTGGGGCTGGCGGCCCTGCCGCAGCTGTGGAATGTGCTGCGTGGTGACATGAGCCTGGTGGGGCCACGGCCGCTGCTGGTGGCGGTGCAGGCCCAGCTGCTCGACCGTTTCCCCGAGGCTGAACTGCGCTGCTGGATGCGCCCCGGCATGACGGGCTGGGGCCGGCTGCTGGGGCCACCGCCCGAAGACGACGATGCCCTGCACTGGGAACTGGCCCGCGACCTGTACTACCTGCGCCACCATTCCTTGCTGCTCGACCTGCGGGTGCTGCTGCAGGTGGCCCTCACCTGGCTCGGGCGGCGATGAGGGCACCGCGGCGGCTGGCGGTGCTGCTCACCCATCCGGTGCAGTACTTCAAACCGGTCTTCGCTGCCCTGGCGGCCGAACCCGACCTCGACACCGAGGTGCTGTTCGGCTGTGACCACGGGGTGCGGCCATCCCTCGATCCCGATTTCGGTGTCGCCTTCCGCTGGGACAGCAGCCCCACCGAAGGCTTTGCCCATCGCTTCCTCTCGCGCCGACCCCTCGCCGACCTGAGCCGGCCGGGGCCCGCCCTGGCCCTGGCCCTGCGGGCCGTGGGGCAGCTGCGGCGATGGCGCCCCGATGCGGTGCTGGTGTTCGCCTACAGCCCCGCGTTCATCACCGCCGCCACCCTGGGGTTGTCGGCCGCCGGCCTGCCGCTGCTGCTGCGGGCCGATGGCACCGACCGGGCCTTTCGCCGCACGGCCGCCCGCAGCTGGGTCAAGGACCGGCTGCTGCGGCGGTATTACCGCCAGTTCGAACGGGTGTTCCCGATCGGCAGTGATTCGGATGACCACTTCGCGCGGCTGGGGGTGCCGCCGTCGCGACGGCGGCCGGTGCCCTTTGCGGTGGACCACGGGTTCTTTGAAGGTCAGCGCCTCCACTGGGGGCCCCAGCGGGCCCGGCTGCGGGATCAGCTGGGGATCCCTGCCGGGGCCGAGGTGCTGCTGACGATGGGCAAGATGACGCCGGTCAAGGCGCCGCTGCTGCTGGCCGATGCCCTCTCCCGCCTCAGCCCCGGCCGGCGGGCGCAGCTGTGGCTGCTGGCGGTGGGGGACGGGCCGCTGCGGGCCGATTACGAACGGGCGATGGCGGCCCTGCTGCCCGGCCGCTGCCATTTCGCCGGCTTTCAGAACCAGACCGAGCTCGGCC
>CAMASU010000001.1 GCA_945861105.1 Synechococcus sp. UW140 | reverse complement strand
ATCGCCACTCAGCCAGCGGATCACACTCCAGTGGTAATGCTTCTTGCACCAGAGCAGGCCACTGGCCGCCGACCTGAAGATGTGCGCATCCTCGTCGGGCAGGCCCTGGCCGACCACACCAAAGAACTGGTTCGCCTCCTGTTCCCGTGCTGTCATGGCATCGGCGAAGGAGCCATCGAAGGGATCTTCCGGCAGGGTGGCCGCCAGCCGCAGATCCACCACCCACTCCTCCGAGGGTGCCAGGGTGCGCTGCAGCCAGAGGGCGGTGCGGGTCCCCTCGCCGGCCGGGTTTACGGCCCCCTCTTCAGCATCAATGAGCAGCCGGTGAAAGGCATCCCGCTGCCAGGGGGAGACGTTGGCAATGCCATAGAGACGTTCGCTGTTGGTCTCGTTCTCGGTGAACAGCCAGCGCCCCTGCTCACGGCAGACCAGGCGGTAGGAGCCGAGGGCCGGCAGTGGATCACAGACCACCCCGTTCCCCTGCTGGCGAATCGATCGCCGCGCCAGGTCAGGATCGCCGTAACCCCATGACCAGGTGTTGCGCAGCCACAGGCTCGGCAGCAGATGCAATGGCGCAGGTTCAGGCCCACGGTTAACGACTCGGATGCGAATCAGCAGATCGTTCCAGTCGGCCTTGGCGTACTCAACCACCACGTCGTAGTAGCGGTGGTCATCAAAGATGCCGGTGTCGACGAGTTCGTACTCGGGCTGAAGACGGTTGCGCCGGGCGTTGCTGTCCAGCAGATCGGCATAGGGGAACTGCCCCTGGGGGTATTTGTAGAGCCCCCGCATGAAGCTGTGGGTGGGGGTGTTGAGCAGATGGAAGAAATAGTCCTTGATGTCTTCGCCATGGTTGCCCTCGCCATTGCCCAGCCCGAAGGCCCGTTCCTTGAGGATCGGATCAACGCCGTTCCAGAGCGCCAGGCCGAAACAGAGGCGACCCTGGTTGTCGCAGATGCCCAGCAGACCATCCTCCCCCCAGCGGTAGGCACGGGAACGGGCGTGGTCATGGGGAAATGAAGACCAGGCGTCACCATCGGCGGAGTAGTCCTCCCGCACAGTGCCCCACTGGCGGTCGGAGAGGTAGCTGCCCCACACGTGCCATGGCACGCCACCCCGATCGCGCTCGGCGATGCGGCCATGCTCGCTGCTGGGGTGTCCCGACGTCGGTGCCTGCGACGGATCCGCTGGGACCGTCATGACGTGGCCCCGGCAAGGTGGTCGCTCAGACGCAGGGCAAGAGCGATGACGGTCAGCCCCGGCCCCACCGCAGGACAACTGGGAAAAACGCTGGCATCGGCGACGTAGAGATTCTCCAATTCATGGCAACGGCCGCTGCTGTCAACCACCGACGTGGTCGGATCATCGCCCATGCGGCAGGTGCCGCAGGCGTAACCCATCACCTGGATCGGCGCCTCCCCGCGGGGATGCACCGGTGCAGACTGCAGCACGTGTACGAGCGGATCAGCCTCCACCGCCTTGAGGGTGTCGAGCCAGCGGTAGACGAGGCGGTCGTGAGCCTCGCGGTTGTTCGCCAGATAGTTGATATGCAGGCGTTCGCCATTGAGCCACACCTTGTTGTGTCGATCAGGGGCGACGGGGGTGCTGGCCCACCAGGCCAGCGACCGGGAGGCCAGCTGGTCGAGGCCGAAACCGGGCAGCAGCCGGGTCACCAGCGACAGCACCGGCGGCGACTCGGCAAACAGCGGATCCTGGAGCACCCCACCGGCCGAGCGCACCTGGCCGAGGGGATAGCTGACGTTGCGATCGCCCCAGTAGTAGTCATTGACCGCCCAGCTGCGGCCATACCGTCCCGAGTTGGCCACCGCGGTGAGCTGCAGGATCGACGTCAGCTGCGGGCGCATCAGATGGCGGCCCACCAGATCGGAGCCATTGCCCAGGCCGCGGGGATGGCGATCGCTGACGGACCGCAACAGCAGAGCCGCGGTGTTGACGGCACCGGCGGCCAGCACGATCTGATCTCCACGGAACAGCCACTCCTGACCCCGCACGCTGGCCTGAACACCGCTGACCCTGGTGCCAGCCGGATTCACATGCAGCCGCGTGACGATGGCATCGGTCTGCAATTGCAGTTGCGGATCGGCCACCGCAGCGGTGACACCGAACACCTCGGCATCGCCGCTGGGGTCTTCGGCCTGATCTGACCAGCTGATCGGCAACCGGTAGGGATGACAACCTGCCCGCTCGAGGGCCTCGCCCACCGGGGTGAGGAAGGGTTCGATGGGACGCGGGGCCTGGGCGTAGGCCCCCTGGCGGGGGGGCTCGGTGGGATCGGCACCTGCAGCGCCATGCACGCGATAGAGCTGCTCGGCAGCGTCGTACCAAGGGGCCAGATCCTGGTAGCTCAAGGGCCAGGCGGGGGCGGTGCCTTCCTGCAGCGGATGCTCCTGGAAGTCACCCTCCCGCAGACGCTCAAGCACCCCGCCCCAGATCTTGCTGTTGCCCCCCAGGGCGTAGATGGCCTGGGGGGCAAAGGGATCAGCATCGGGGCCCATCCAGGTCTCCCGGGCTGGGTGATAACGATCCTTGCGAAACAGGTCGACGTCGGCGACGTTCTGGTCCACCAGGGGCAACTGGCCTCCTCGTTCGAGCAGAAGCACCCGGCGACCACGGCCCGCAAGCCGGCCAGCCAGCGTTCCCCCGGCAGCACCACTGCCGATGATAATGACGTCGTAATGGGTGTCGTCGATGATCATGGCAGCAGTCTGGTGATGGCGTGGGGGGCAGGGGATGGGAACAAGAAACAGCCAGAATGACCGTGATCAGTGTCTCTGCCAGACGTAGATGAGCAGGAACAGAATGATCCAGATCACATCCACAAAGTGCCAGAACAACGAGACTGATGCCACGCCAGCCTCGCCACCGTTGTAGTTACCTGGCCGAAATGAGCGCAGCAGCATCAGCCCCATGAGCAGGATGCCAGTGATGACATGCAGACCATGAAAACCGGTCAGCAAATAGAAAGTGGAGCCAAACACACCGCTACCAAGACCAAAGGCCAGTTCAGACCATTCGACATACTGCCCATAGACAAAATAGGCCCCCATCAGCATGGTCAGCAACCACCATCCCCTGAAGCTCCAGAGGGCACGGCGGTGCAGGGCTTTCTCCGCCAGAACGGCCACAAAGCTACTGCTGACAAGAATGACAGTGTTAATGAAGGGCATGCGCACCTCAAGCCCCTCGACGCCCTCGGGCAACCAGACAGGGGAGCTTAGCTTGAGAACAGTAAAACCCGCAAAGAATGCCAGGAAGATGATGCTTTCAGAGCACAGAAAGATGATAAATCCTGTCAGATTGTAGCCACCATGCGAATGCTCGGCAGCGGGGGCAGATGCGGGGGGATGGGCGGTGGTCATCGGTTCAGGCCTCTTCGGAGCGGGCAATGAATCGGTCCTGGTCTGCCACAAGTGGTTCACCAAGCCCATAGCCATAGGGACCGGCAATCACCGTGGGAACGTCGTGCTCAAAGTTTTCGGCCGGTGGAGGGGAAGGCAACAACCATTCGAGGCCGATGGCATTCCAGGGGTTGGCCGGGGCCCGGGGCCCCCGAGCCCAGGAACTGACCATGTTCAGAAGGAAGGGGATCATGGCCACACCGAGCAGGAAGGCCCCAAGGCTTGCCAGCACGTTGGCAAGGGCGAACTCAGGGTCGTAGGACGCGACCCGTCGCGGCATGCCCATCAGTCCAGACCAATGCATCGGCAGGAAGTTAAGAGCACTACCGACGAAGGTAATCCAGAAGTGCAGCTGACCAAGCCCTTCGTAGTACATGCGGCCGGTGAACTTGGGAAACCAGTGATAAATGGCAGCGAACACCCCAAGGGTGATTGTACAGAAGATCACATAGTGAAAGTGACCGACCACAAAATAGGTGTTGCCAACATGAATATCAATCGGCACTGTCGCCAACATCACGCCCGTGATACCAGCAAAGATAAAGTTGACAATGCCACCAAGGCAGAACAACATCGGCGTTGCCAGCCGCAACTTACCACGCCACAGGGTACCCAACCAGGCAAATACCTTGATGCCTGTGGGCACCGCAATCAACATCGTGGTGACCATGAATAAGTTGCGCATCCACTGGGGGGTACCGCTGTAGAACATGTGATGCACCCACACGATCAAACCCAGGAATGTGATCCCGAACGAGGCGACGGCAACCACCTTGTATCCGAAGAGAGGCTTGCGGGCATAAACCGGCAGCAGCTCAGAGAAGATACCAAAGACCGGTAGCACCATTACGTACACCGCCGGATGGGAGTAAAACCAGAAGAAGTGTTGATACAACATCGGATCACCACCTCCCTCCGGCTTGAAAAAGCTGGTGCCGAAGCTGAGGTCAAAAAGCAACATGATCGCGCCGCCGGTCAACGAAGGCAGGCCTATCAATTGAATCGTCTGGGCCGCAGCCGCCGTCCAGCAGAAAATCGGCATGCGAAAGAACGTCATGCCGGGGGCTCGCATCCGCAGGATGGTTGTCGTGAAATTGATCGCCCCCATGATCGATGACACGCCGGAAATAGCGACCGCCAAAATCCATAGAAACTGGCCATTCACCAAATGACCAAGCGGATTCTGGGTGCTGACGGGTGGATAGGCCCACCAGCCCGAGGATGACGGACCGCCAGGCACAAAAAAGCTGGCCATCAGCAGCACCCCAAACACAGGAACAAGCCAGAAGGCGGCAGCATTCAGACGCGGGAATGCCATGTCCGGAGCCCCGATCATCGGCGGGATCAACAGGTTGTTCAAGCCATTGAGAATCGGAAACAAGAACAGGAACAGCATCACTGTTCCATGCATCGTATACAGCCCGTTGTAGACGGTTGGGTCCACGAGATCAGAGGGCGGCGTAATCAGCTCACCCCGGATAATCATGGCCAGCAGCCCTCCCACTAGCAGGAAGAATAACGACAGTACAATATATTGAATGCCAATCACCTTGGCATCAGTGTTAAAGCCAAAAAACCGCTTCCAGTTATCGGGGGCTCCGGGGACTGGATGGGGGGCCCGCAAGACCCGAGGATCAAAAACAATGGAATCAGACATGATCTCAGGCCTCGTGGGGAGCATCAACAGCGGTGGTGACATTCACCCGGGGGGGTGGTGCCGGCGGCACCGTCGCCCAGCCGTGGTCGCCGTCGGCCAGTCGTTTGCGGTGCATCTCCACCGCCAGATTGGGGGCCTCCACCAGGGGTTGACGGGCGGCGGCAGTCAGCCAGGCATCAAAGGTCTCAGAGGCCTCGACCACCACATCGGTCTGATTGGTGGCGAAGTAGCCACCGCTGAACATGGCGTCCCGCAGGCGGTAACGCCCCTCGCGGGTGGGGGTGAGGGCGTAGCGGATGACGCTGCCCGGCACAAGATCCTGCTTCAGGCGGAAGGCCGGCACATAAAAGCTGTGCAGCACATCCATGGAGGTCAACCGCAGGTCGGCTCGAAGATCAAGGGGCAGATGCAGCTCGGTGCTGCGCACCCCATTCGGATAGACAAACTCCCATGACCACTGGCGGGCAATCACCTCGATCGGTCCGAAGCTGGTGCCGGCGGCACGGTCGCTGGCGGTCAATGCTGGCGCTGCACCATTCTCGGCCACCCGCTCCTTGCCGCCCAGGGTGGCAAGGGTGTGATTCACCCGGATCGTATGGGCTGCGATCAGCATCACCAGCACAAATGGCAAGACGGTCCAGGTGATCTCAAGGCGCAGATTGCCCTCAATCGGATCGCCATCGACCAGGTCGTATCGGGGCGCACGGTTGAACAGCAGCGTCCAGGCGATGACACTCAGGCATCCCAGGAAAATGAAGGTACCGATTCCTGTCTCCAGGGCGAAGAGCCCATCCACGTGGGGGGCTGCCGAGGAGGCCTGCACCGGCAGCCAACCATGGGAGGCGCGGGCCATGGCCAGGCTGATCAGCAGGTTCAGCAGCAGGCCCGCGGCGATCAGCAGCAGGCCGATCGCAGATGGCCGCGACGGGCGTTGGAACGTCGGAGTCATGGGATCGTCTCAGGGCAGCGCGGTGCGGGGATTGACGCCGGAGGCCAGCATCTGGTCGGCGGTGATGTGCACCCCGAACTCCGCCGCCAGTTCGGCGCCGAGGGTGCCGTGCAGCCCGAGCACCAGCAGCAGGGCCACCCCCAGGGCCAGATAGGACCAGGACACCTGACGGCCATAGTCGCGGCGCCAGACAAAACGCTGAAAGCCACGCCACACCGTCATGGCAACGATGGTGAGCAGCAGCAGCACACCACCGACGCCATGCCAGAGCATGGTCACAGTGGCCCCCAGTCCCAGGGTGCTGCGAACGCCGGGGATCGGATCTGCCAGCAGAATCTCAAAAAAGCCGGCCGCCACCGTGAAGAAGGTGACGACGGCACAGGCCAGCAGGTTGTACCAGCCGACATCGTGGAATCCGCTGCGGGTCACTGGCAGGGCCAGCCAGCGGAAGACCCGCTTCTCGGCGGGGTACAGGGCACCGGCCACATCAAAGGCGATGGCAATGGCAAACAGGCCGATCGTGAAGTGCACCAGGTTGGGGTGCAGCGGCAGGGCGTAAGGAAGGTCGTTGGGCCCGAGGGAGGAGGCGATCTCCAAGGCGGGGGCCGGCGCGACGGGGGTCATGACAGCACCCCGGCCCTCATGGCCTCAACGACCTTGACGGTGTGCAGGCCATAGGTCCAGATCAGCTGGTTCCCGAGGGTGACCTGGGTGACCACCAGCAGGGCCAGCACCCCATCGAGCACCAGCACCCCACGGGGAAGGCTGAGGGGATCACCCTGGCGCACCACATAGCGCCAGCCAGTGAGCACGCCCAGCACCCCGGCAAGACTCCAACCGATGGTGCTGTGCAGGTTGAGAATGTCACGGGAGGCCCCGTAGGGATCCGCCAGACCGGCCTCGACCTGCCCGAAGATGATGGCGACAAAAATGGCCACTGTGGCCACAATCAGATTCCAGAAACTGACCTCAAAAAGTTGAGGCTTCCGCATCAGCACCCCTACCAGGTCAAACACGACACTGATCAGTGCCATGGCAATCACAAAATGAACAACGATCGGGTGGATCGTGTCCATCCAGGGCAGGTTGTGGTCGTTGAGCGGGGGGAGCAGGTGGTCCAGCATCTCCCTGGGTGGCGACGCGAAGGGTTACCACCGTGCTAGGGAAGGGAACCAATGCTCCCGGCAACCCGCCAGGATTGCTTCCAAACCGAAAAAGATTCCGCCCCATGCCCTCGTCTCCCACCGATCCGGCCGTCCGCCTTGACAGCGACAGCCTCGGCACGGTGGCGGTGCCCGCCGCTCGGTACTGGGGGGCCCAGACCGAGCGGGCCCGGCACATGTTCCAGTTTGGTGATGATCCGATGCCGCTGGAGCTGATCCACGCCATCGCCCGCATCAAGCGGGCCGCTGCCCAGGCCAACCGCTCCCTCGGCCAGCTGGACGACGAGCGCTGCGGCTGGATCGTGCAGGCCGCAGGTGAGGTGAGCGAGGGCCGCCACGACGGCGAGTTTCCCCTCTCCTGCTGGCAGAGCGGCAGCGGCACCCAGACGAACATGAACGTCAACGAGGTGATCGCCAATCGCGCCTGCGAACTCGCCGGACGACCACGGGGCGACCGGTCCTGCGTGCACCCCAACGACCACGTCAACCGCAGCCAGAGCACCAACGATGTCTTCCCGAGCGCCATTCACCTGGCGACCGAGGCCCAGCAGCGAAGCCTGCTGCTGCCGGCCCTGGACAGCCTGGTGACGGCTCTGGAGGTCAAGGCCGATGCCTGGGCCGGGGTGGTGAAGATCGGCCGCACCCACCTGCAGGACGCGGTGCCGCTCAGCTTCGGCCAGGAGGTGGGGGGCTGGGCCAGCCAGCTGCGCACGGCCGGCGCCAGGCTGACCGCCGGCTTCGACGAGCTGCGTGGCCTGCCCCTCGGCGGCACCGCCGTGGGGACGGGCCTGGGGGCACCGCCGGACTTCGCCGCCGCCGCCTGCCGGCTGCTCAGCGACGAGAGCGGGGTGACCTGGCGCTGCGATGGCGACCGTTTTGCGCTGATGGGCAGCCACGACGCCCTGGTGCAGCAGATGGCCCGGCTGCGCCTCCTGGCCGGTGCCCTCCACAAGATCGTCAACGACATCCGCCTGCTGGCCTGCGGCCCCAGGGCCGGGCTGGGGGAACTGCTGCTGCCGGCCAACGAACCCGGCAGTTCGATCATGCCGGGCAAGGTCAATCCCACCCAGTGCGAGGCGGTGGCGATGCTCACGGCCCAGGTCATGGGCCTTGACCAGGCCGTGGCGATCGGAGGCAGCGGCGGCCATCTGCAGATGAATGTCTACAAGCCCTTGCTCGGTCTCAACCTGCTGCGCAGTGGCCGCCTGCTGGCCGACGCCTGCCGCAGCCTGCGGGAACACCTGGTGACCGGCATGGAACTGAACCACGCCCGCGTGGAGAACCTGCGCGACCGCTCGCTGATGCTGGTCACGGCCCTGGCCCCCGTGATCGGCTACGACCGGGCAGCCAAGATCGCCCTGCATGCCCATGAGCAGGGCCTCAGCCTGCGGGAGGCCGCCCTCGCCCTGGACGCGATCAGCGCCGAGGCCTTCGACCGGCACGTCAACGCCGGCGCCATGGCCCATCCCCAGAGCTGACCCCATGGCAGACCCTAGCTGGCATCCCCATCTCTGGCATCCCCTCCGCCGCACCGGCGACGGCCCGGCGCCCCTGGCCGTGCGCCGGGGCTGCGGGGTCTGGCTGGAGCTGGAGGACGGCCGGCAGCTGATCGATGCCATCAGCAGCTGGTGGGTGACCTTGCACGGCCATGGCGAACCCACCATCGCCGCGGCCATCGCCGCCCAGGCCCGCACCCTCGAGCAGGTGATCTTCGCCGACTTCCGCCACGGCCCGGCGGCCCGCCTGGCGGAACGGCTCTGCGTCCACTGGCCCGGCCTGGACAGGGTGTTCTTCTCCGATGACGGCTCCACCGCCATTGAGGTGGCGCTGAAGCTGGCCTGGCAGCACCAGCAACGGCTGGATCCCGACCGGCGGCAGCTGATCGCCTTCGAGGGCGCCTACCACGGAGACACCGTCGGGGCGATGGCTGTGGGCAGCCGGGGCCTGTTCAACGCCCCGTTCGAGCCGCTGCTCTTTCCGGTGGCCCGGGCCCCCTGGCCCGCCACCTGGTGGGATGACGACGGGGTGGAGGGCCGCGAAGCCAGCGCCCTGCAGGCCCTCGAGGCCCTGCTGCAGACCCCGACGGTGGCCGTGATCCTCGAACCCCTGGTGCAGGGGGCAGGCGGCATGGCGATGGTGCGGCCGTCGTTCCTGCAGGCCGTCGCCGAACGCACCCGGGCCGCCGGTGCCCTGCTCATCGCCGACGAGGTGCTCACCGGTTTCGGCCGCACGGGTGACCTGTTCGCCTGCCACCGCGCCGGCCTGACCCCCGACCTGGTGGCCCTCTCCAAGGGGCTCACAGGGGGGTTTCTGCCGATGGCCGTGACCCTGGCCAGCGAAGCCCTGCATGGGAGCTTCTGCGGTCAGGACCCGGCAACCACGTTCTTCCACGGCCACAGCTTCACTGCCAACCCCCTGGGCTGTGCGGCAGCCCTCGCAAGCCTCGACCTGCTGGACGCCGATCCAGACCGGCCCCGCCGCCTCGAGCAGCTGCACCGAACGCGGCTGCAGATCCTGGCCGGCCATCCGCTGGTGCAGCGGCCCCGGCTGCTGGGGACCATCGCCGCCTTCGACCTGCGGGGCCCTGGCGGCTACCTGCAGCCCATCGGGCGGGAGCTGCAGCGGCTCTGCCTGGCCCAGGGGGTCTATCTGCGGCCCCTCGGCTCGGTGGTGTACCTGATGCCGCCGCTGACCATCACGGCCGCCGAGCTCGACCGCTGCTATGCCGCCGTGCAGCAGGCCCTGACCCAACTGGATCCGGGCTAGGGGCCGGCCTGCAGGGCCGCCTCCAGATCAGCACGGCTGAGGCCATACGAAAACTGGCGGGTCGTGGTGCCCGCCTCCGTGGTCCAGTGCACGACCAGACCGTCACTGAGCAGTTCCAGACGGGCGCTCCAGGGATCCCGCTGCAGCTCCCAGCAGGCGACATCTTCGGGATGACGCCTGAAACCAGTCGCGCCGAGCCAATCCTCCAGGGCCGGTAGGGAATGGTGGTACAGCGGCGTCTCAGGGGAGGGGAGCATCGTGCAGCAGCGCCATGCCCCGCCACCATGCCAGGCCGACCCCCAGCACCAGGGAAAAGCCGAGGGCACCGCCGAGCAGCACCAGGGCAAACCACTCCCCGCCCGACAGGGGGCGGCGGGAGGACAGCTCCGCTGACCGTGGCGCAGACGATGGTGGGGAGGGTGGCGGCGGGGTCGGCAGGATCGCCGGCGGCGCGAGGGCCAGCTGGCGGTCGTAGGCCCGGCGGCGGTCGGGGTCACTGAGGATGGCGTAGGCCTCCTGCAGGTCCCTGAAGGCCCGGTGGGCTTCGGCCGGAGGCAGCAGGGCGGTGTCGGGGTGCAGTTGCTTGCTGAGTCGACGGAAGGCCTGGCGGACCTCCTCCGGGCTGGCCAGGGGGGACAGACCGAGCCGCTGGTAATGGGTGGACCCGGGGGGAGACACGACCGCTGGCTGTCGGCTGCAATCCTAAGAAGATTCGCCCGGCCTGGCGCCCTGCCGCATCTGTCCACCTCCATGCCCTGGTCCCTGCTCGGCTGGTCCCCCACGGGGGAGCAGCTGTCCCTGCTGCAACAGCTGCAGGAGGAGCTGCGGCTGTGGAACGGTCGGCTGAACCTCACCCGCCTGGTGGAGGGGGAGGACTACTGGATCGGCCAGGTGTTCGACAGTCTCTGGCCGGTGGTGCCCTGGCTGCAGGGGGCAGCCGATCCCCCGACCCCCCTGGAGGTCATTGATGTCGGCACCGGCGGCGGCTTTCCCGGCCTGGCGATCGCCATCGCCCTGCCCGGGTCCCGGCTGACCCTGGTCGATTCGGTGGGACGCAAGCTGGAGGCCGTGCGGGCGATGGCCACGGCCCTGGGCCTGGCCGAGCGGGTGGTGCTGCGCTGTGAACGGGCAGAGAAGACCGGCAGGGCCAGGGACTGCCGGGGCCGCTTCCAGCTGGCGGTGGCGAGGGCCGTGGCCGCCGCACCGGTGGTGGCCGAATACCTGGTGCCGTTGCTGGCCAGCCAGGGCACGGCGCTGCTGTACAGGGGCCAGTGGACCCCCGAGGATGCGGCCGCGCTCGAGCGGGCGGCAGCGACTCTGCAGGTGCGGGTCGAGCCCCCGCGGGCCCTCGATCTTCCCGGGGGACGGGGCCGCCGCCATGCCGTCGCCCTCACCCCCCTGGCCCCCTGCCCCCCCGGCTATCCCCGTCCGGTCGGAGTCCCGGGGAAGCATCCCCTGGGGGAACTCCCCGGTTAATCGCCGCCCAGGCGTCCCACGGAAGGGCCGGCCAGGCGGTGGTGCAGATCGTGCAGCAGCGCCGGAATCCGCTCCCGCCAGGGACTGGCGACCAGCACCCTGTGCAGGTCGTCTGCACGCACCGCTGGCAGATCCCCCTTGCCGGGATCAACGAAGGCGGCGGCATTCCGCCCCGGGAACCAGTGCCCCCCCTGCCCCAGCAGTCCATAGCGGGCACGGCAGAAACTCTGCAGATCCCAGCCCTCGAGCAGCGTGTGCAGCCAGAGCAGCACCGGCAGGTTGATCTCGCCGGGGGTGTCGGACCAGGCGGGCAATCCCTCACTCCAACTGGTCAGCCAGGCCTGGCCGTGGCGCTCCAGCAGAGCCGCCTGCAGGCGGGCATCCACGGGCGGCAGCAGGGTCGCCGCCTGATCCAGCGAGCGCACGGCCTCCAGGTGCAGATCAAGGTCGGAGGGGCGGGCGGCACCGACGCTGATGGTGTGCACCTCGGGGGTCGACAGACAGAACAGATCGTTGAAGACGATCGGATGCAGGGGAGCGCACAGCTCCTGCAGTCGCGGCGACGGGCTGTGCAGATGGCCGCCTTTGTCGGTGGGACTGATCAGAAACACCCCCATGTCGTGGCGCCGGGCCGCCTGCAGGGCCGGCGTGTTGTCGCGACGGATGTAATACCAGTGCAGGTTGATGTAATCGAAGGCATCACTGGCAATGGCGTCGAGGATCAACGCCAGGGGGGCGTGGGTCGAGAAGCCCACATGGCCGATGCGTCCCTGGCCCTGCCAGCGGGCCAGCACCTCCCGGCAGCCCCCCGGTCGCAGGGTCTGCTGGAGGTGTTCGGGCAGGTTGATGCCATGCACGGCCACCAGGTCGACACGCTCCACCTGCAGGCGCTCGAAGCTGAGCCGCAGGTCGGCCTCGAAGCGTGCCGGGTCGGCATCGGGGGGCACCTTGGTCTGCAGCAGGCGGCGGGGATCAGGACAGCGGGCCATGGCCAGACCCAGCTGCCGTTCGGAGGTGCCGTAATGCCGGGCCGTCTCGACGTGGTGCAGTCCGGCATCACGGGCGGCGTGCAGCACCGCTTCGACCCCGGCCTGGGAGTCATCCCGCAGCTCCCCCGGGGGCAGATCGCTCCAGCTCTGCTGGAACCGCATGCCCCCCAGGGACAGCACCGGCATGGGCAGGCCGGTGCGGCCGAAGCGGCGGGTGGGGATCATCGCCGGGGCAGCAGCCGTCGCGGGCGACTGGGATTGGGGAGGCCAAGGGGTAACAGATCCTGATCGTCGAGGCGCCGCCGCAGGTCGGGCAATTGCTCGGGTTCGACCCAGTGGATGCAGTCCACAGGACAGGTTTCAATCGCCTCCTGGATCCGCTCCGGGCTGTCGCCGTCCTGACGGATCACCCGGGAGCGCCCCAGGCTGGGCTCCACGACAAAGGTGTTGCAGGCGACATGGGCGCAGTAACGGCAACCGATGCACACCGCTTCATCGACCCACACCGCACGATCACGCAGGTCTCCCCCCAGCAGGGGTTCGAGACCGGTGCGCTGGCGGTCTGGATCAGGATCAACTTCAAAGAGCAGAGCGGGATCCATAGCCTCTGCCCCGGGGGTCTCCGTCGTGGTGGGCTTCAGTCCTGCCAGCGGGTGACGACCAGCTCGATGCTGCCGTCCTGGCTGGTGCGCTGCTCCGTGACACTGAACCCTTCACTGGCCGAGCCGGCCAGGATGGCCTGCAGGGCATAGCGCTGATGCAGCTGGGACAGGAACCGCTCCACCGGCACCGGACGGTTCCAGAGGTCCAGATCCGTGACCAGGTCGTAGTGGCCTGCCTGGTCATTCCAGCGGAAACCGATGTCGCTGCCCTGGGGCTCGAGGCAGACCACATCAGCCGACACCTGCTGGCCCCGATACCCACGCACTGGGGTCTGACCTTCCTTCGGGTCAAAACCAAGATCCCGGAGGGCCGACAGCAGGGAGCTCCGGTCGCGGAGCTCAGTGCGGACTGTGCTGAAGTGCGACATCGGAAAGGGTGGCGGAGGATTGCGCGGCGTAGTGGTCCGTCGTGGGCACCGTGGAGACGACAGGTCCAAGGCGGGCCTCGATGGCAGCCGTGAGGGCTGTGCAGGCAGGACCCACCAGACCTTCAACAAGCTCCTCCACCCGTCCATCCGGTCGGATGCGGTAGCGGAGGACCTGCTGGGGCACGGTGGCGGATCAGGTACTGCTTATGGTAACGAGTCTGGACTGAAATCGGCGGTCAGGTCCAGCTCAGCAGTCCCTCATCGCCAAGGGTCTGCAGGCGGCCCAGCAGGTCGGGATCTTCCAGCTGCTCGAGGGCACTCCGGGCGTCGTCACGCACCCCCGGATCGGGATCCTGCAGCAGAGCCTCCAGCAGCGCTTCCCCCACGGGGCCGGCCAGCTCGGGGGGCAGCAGCGGATGCAGCCGCCCGAGCCCCCAGGCGCAGTTGCTGCGCACCAGGGGCTCCCCGTCGATGCGCAGGCTCTGGACCAGGGGTCCCACCGCCTCAGCGCGCTGATCCTCAAGGTCCAGGCAGGCATCGGCCAGCGAGGTGGCCGCCATCAACCGCACCGCGGCGATGTCACCGGCCAGGGAGCGCACCAGCACCGGCACCACCTCCGGACGGCCGAAATTGGCCACCGTCCAGACCAGGGCCTTGCGCACAAAACCATTGGCATCGAGGTCCAGCTGCTGCAGCACCCTGGTGAAGGCCCGCTCGTCAGGGGTGCGCCCAAGGGCATAGGCCGCACTCATGCGCAGGATCGGGCAGGGGTCGCCGAGCACCTCCAGCAGCGCCGGCACAGCCCGGGGCTCCCGCTGCTCACAGAACAGCCTCAGGGCCTCCAGGCGGGCGTCGTGGTCCCCCTGCAGCAGCTGCCGCAGGGCAGTCTCCCGATCGAGGGTTGCGATCGGCAGGCTGGGTTCCCCCGCGGCCTGCAGGTCCAGGTCGGCCACCAGCAGGTCGAGGGGATCAGGGGCCTCCTCGGCCTGCAGCTCCCCTGCCAGCAGCGAGGGGTCCAGGGGCAGCCGCGGGGGCTGATCGGGGGACGGGCTCATGGGAGAGGGGCCGGAGCTGCCATGTCACCGGGCAACCAGATCCTGGCGCTCACCGCCAGCAGGGCCAGGGCGAAGAGCAGCACGATCAGCGCCGGCAACACGCGGGAGCGGAAGAAGGACATCGGGCGGGGGCAGCAGCCGCAGGGCAGACCGCTCCATTGTCGATGACCTGGCTGCCCCTAGGGTGCGCCGCATCCGTTGCAGGGTCGCCGTGGCCATTCGTGCTGACCGCTGGCACCGCCTGATGACCGTGGGCGCTGAGGGGGTGGCCAGCGGAGTTCCCCTGATGGTCGGCAGCAAGCTGCTGCAGGGGTGGCTGACGGCCAGCCAGGTCCCCCTCGGATTGATCGGTCTGCTGGGTCTGGCCGAACTGCCTTACACCCTCAAGCTGTTCTGGGCACCGCTGCTGGATCGGTGGCCGATCGCCTGGCCCGACCGCCGGCGCGGCTGGATGCTCGTGCTGCAGGTGCTGCTGGCCCTGGGGATCGCCGCGATGGCGCTGCTGCAGCCGAGCCGGGCCTCCAGCAGCCTCACCCTGGTGGGCCTGGCGGCCGTGCTGCTGGCGGTGGTGAGCGCAACCCAGGACATCGTCGTGGATGCCTATCGCACCGACCTGCTTCCGGAGGAAGAGCGGGGGGCCGGGGCAGCGGCGGCCGCCCTCGGCTACCGGGCGGCCATGCTGGCCGTGGGGGCCGGTGGCTTTCTGGTGGCTGGCGCCCTGGGCTGGCCCCTGGCGTTCCTGGCCTCTGCGCTGCTGGTGGCTGCCGTGATTCCGGTGACCCTGGCGGGTCCGAGGCTGCGACCGGTGGACCAGCCCGTGCGCAGCCTGAGGCAGGCGGTGGTCGGTCCCGCCCGGGAATTCATCGGCCGGACAGGGGGCCGGCGGGCCTGGCTGCTGCTGCTGCTGGTGATGCTTTACCGCTGGCCTGATGGCCTGCTCAACGGCATGGCCGTGCCTTTCATGCTCCAGAAGGGTTACTCCGCCGGCACGATCGGCGTCGTCAACGGGGGCTGGGGCATCGCCGCCACCATGGCCGGGACCGCCTTCGGCGGACTGGTGTTCACCCGCCTGGGGCTCAACCGCTCCCTCTGGCTGTTCGGCATCGGTGGGACCCTCACGAACCTGACCTACTGGGCGCTGGCTCGCTCAGGGGGGGGCATCCAGGCCCTGCTGATCACCGTCTGTGTCGAACATTTCGCCCACGGCATGCTCACGGCCGCCTTCCTGGCGCTGCTGATGACCCTCTGCCATCCCCGTTACTCCGCCACGCAGTACGCCCTGCTGTCTGGGGTGTATGCCCTCAGCCGCTCCCTGCTCGCCGCTCCGGCGGGCTACCTGGCTTCTGCGTTCGGCTGGGAACGGTTCTTTCTGTTCACCGTGGTCGCCGCTGTGCCGAGCGCCCTGCTGCTGGCGGTGCTCGCGCCATGGAATCAATCCACGGTGCGCGGGGCCTACGAGGTCGCCCGAGACGGCAGCTGACCCCGATCAGTCTCGGGGTCGATCTCGGGCCCGGGAGCAAGCAGCCGCCGGCGCAGCTGACCGCAGGCGGCATCACCATCGATGCCGCGACTGGCCCTGACGCTGACGGCCACACCACGGCTGCGCAGGGTGGCAGCAAAACGTTCGACCCTGGTGGGGGTGGGACGACGAAAGGCCTCTTCCGCGATGGGGTTGTAGGGAATCAGGTTGACGTGGCTCTGAAAACCACTGACGCGGTCGGCAAGCGCCAGGGCCTGGGCGGGGTGGTCATTCAATTCACCCAGCAGGATGTATTCAAAACTGACGCGACGGCCCGTGATGGCCACGTAATGGCGGCAGTCGTCCAGCAGCTGCTCGTAGGGGTAACTGCGGGCCGACGGAATGAGCTGCTCCCGCAACCCCTGATCAGGGGCATGCAGGCTCACCGCGAGGGTGAACTGGCAGCGGCCGAGGCGGGCAAGGGCCTGTTCGGCCAGCTGCGGCAGGGTGCTCGGCACACCCACCGTGCTGAGCGTGATCTGGCGGTGGGCCATGCCCAGGTCCCTGCCCAGGCAGTCGACGGCCCCAAGGACCGCCGCAATGTTGAGAAGCGGTTCACCCATGCCCATGAACACCACATGGCTGGGACGACGCTCCATGGCCTCACGGACACTCAGCACCTGGTCAACGATTTCGTGGACCGCCAGCGACCGTTGCAAGCCGCCCTTGCCGGTGGCGCAGAAGCGGCAACCCATGGGACAGCCGACCTGACTGGAAACACAGACCGTGAGCCGGTCCTGGGTCGGAATGCCGACGGTCTCAATGGTGAGGCCATCCGCAAGCTCCAGCAACAGCTTGAGGGTTCCGTCACGGGCCAGCGAGCGATGAACGACACGCGAACGCCCGAGAGGGGCCGGCGGCGACTCCCGCAGAGGCACAGGCATGACAGTGATGTCTCGCCAATCGCGCACACCACGTTCATAGAGCCACCCGTGGAGCTGACGACCTCGAAAGGCAGGGAGGCCCTGGGCGGTGGCCCATTGCTCGAGCTCGACCTCGCTGCGGCCCAGCAGGGGGTGGTCCTGGGTCAGGGCCACACCAGCAGCCCGTGGCCCAGCCAGGCTTCCACCAGCAGCAGCGCAAAGAACCCCAGCATCGCGGCACGCCCATTGAGCAGCTCGTTATGGGTGTGGAAGCCGAAGCGTGGGAGGCGCCGCTGGGGAATCCGCCGCGGCGGAGGCAGGGGGACGGAGGAGTCGGTCATCGGATCAGGGGGAGAAGGGGGCTGGAAGGTCAGGTTTCATCGGTGAGAAGCCCCTCTTCCTGAAGGCCTTCGAGGGCGTCGGGGTCTGGCAGCAGCAGCTCCTCTTCAGGATCATCGTCAAACGTGGGCCGGGCGAATGCCGAAGCACTGCTCCCAACAGTCGGATTGATGCCGTGGCGGCTGCGGGTGGCCTCCAGCTCGTCATCGGATGGGTCGTCGAGCACGGCGGCACTGGGCTGCGGGGCTGGCATCTCGACGGTGTAATCGGGGCGCAGGTTCGGCATCCGACGGAAGCCGGAACCTTCCTCATCGAGGATGTCCGGATGGGGTCCTGCCTCTGCCCGCAGTTCATCTTCAAAGCCGCTGAACCCCGTGCCGGCGGGGATCAGACGACCGATGATCACATTCTCCTTGAGGCCACGCAGCCAGTCGCTCTTGCCCTCGATGGCCGCCTCCGTGAGCACCCTGGTGGTCTCCTGGAAGCTGGCGGCAGAGATGAAGCTGTCGGTGTTGAGTGAGGCTTTAGTGATACCGAGCAACACAGGCGTGAACTCGGCAGGGGCACCGCCGGTGATCGCCATGGCCTGGTTCACCTGATCCACCTGGCGGAGCTCAATCAGCTCGCCGGGCAAGAGGGTGGTATCCCCTGCATCCTCGACGCGCACCTTGCTTGTCATCTGTCTGACAATCACTTCAATGTGCTTGTCGTCGATCGTCACACCCTGGGACTTGTAGACGTTCTGGACTTCTTGAACCAGGGCTGTCTGCAACCTTGAAATGGCCTGCTGGGCAGCGTCCATCGCCGCATTCCTGGAGCGAAGGTCGAGGAAGATGACGTCAAGAAGCTCGTGGGGGTTGATCGGACCGTCCGTCAGCAGGTCACCGGCTTCGACATGTTGGCCATCGCTGACCATGACCGTGCGTCCCAGCAGAATGGGGTATTCGGTCGATTGGTCTTCACCCTCTTCGACCGAAACAGTGGTGGTCTCAAGATCGTCGTCGCTGACGGTGATCTTGACATGTCCAGCCTTGCGGCAGAGCACGGCTGAATCGCGCGGCCGTCGCGCTTCAAGGAGCTCCTCGATACGTGGCAGGCCCTGAACAATGTCACCGGTCTTGGCACGCTCAAACACAAGCTGCGCGAGGGTGTCGCCGCGCTGCACAAGATCCCCATCTCGCACATGCAGGATGGATTCAGGCGACACCATGTAGGGGCGACCGATGCGCAGGGTGATGCTGTGGTCCTCAAGGACCTCAACCTGACCGCTGTGGGGGGCAGGGACATCATCCGCCAAAGGCTCACCCTCAACGACACGCTGACCAACAACAACGGTGGCGGCTGAGGTTGTCGGAATGGTGACAGTGTCCTGCTCACGCTCAACAATCAAGCGACGGATGGGATCGCCCTCGACGGAATCAGGCAATTGCGCAACCCCATCCTCCTTGCAGAGAATCTGGACTGTGGAAACAACATCACCACGCTTGATCACGTCTCCATCAGCGACCTTCACCTCCGTGTGGGTGGAGCCATGACTGGCATCGGAAAGAGTGTCGCGACGAACAAGGTGAGATTCGATGATCACGAGCTGCAGCCGATCAATCGTCTTCGCCCGCTTGTCCGGGATGACTTCAACGTCAACCGTCATCTGCGGCGTGGTGTCATGGGTCTCGAGGAGCAACTGTGTGCGCAGCAACTCGATCCCTTCGACCGACTTGACAAGCTCGCCATCTTTGTAGGTAAGCCGCTGCACAGCCTTGAGCGTCAGCGAAGGTCCTTGAGGCTGCTTGACGACACCAAGCTCTGGCAGATGTGCCTCGTCAGGAATGGTGTATTCCTCCACCGGGCGCAACAGCAAGGCGCCGCCCTCAGGCGTATCCACAGACTCCACAAAGTGCATGGCCTCGGCCACGAGGCCAGGAGCGACTTCATCACCCGGATTGACCATCAGGCCCTCTTCGCCATAGCGGGCAAGAACCTTGCTGTCAGAGACAAGATGAAGCTGTCCAGACCTGACAATGATCTCGCGAAGAATGTCGTTCTTCTGGGTGACAGTGACAATGCCAGCCGTCTGACTAAAGATGTCTTTGACAACCTCAGTGCCAGCTTCAATCCACTGGCCGTCTTCGATCATCAACAGCGAGATGTCCTTATTGATCTCATGGGTCTCCTGTGGAATCCAGAGCAGAGTGCCACCTTTGGACACTTCATAGCCATGCTTCGCACTACGCGCTTTTTTGATCGCCAAACCAGGCGCAAACCTGATCAGACCACCGGTTTGAGTCTTGAAGCGATCGTCAGCAAGCTCTGCAATCACTTCGCCATTGGCAATCTTGGTACCAGGCTCTGTGCGGAGCAAGTACCGGGCATTATCTTTACCCTCAAGATGCCAGATCTGGCCGCTGTGGGTGGTCGTAGAAATGAGCTTGCAGTCCTTGAGCGTGAGACTCGAAGTGACGATCTCGACTTCCCGGGAATCGCCCTGGGCTTCTCTGAGACGCACGCTGCCGCCATGCTCGCTGATCTGTCGGCTTTCTGCCAACACATCTCCCTCACGGACCGCGGTGGAACTGCGGACCACTGGATAAGCATTGGGCGGAAGGTTATAGACATCACCTGCGAAAACCCAGAGACGGCCCAGTCGCTGAGCTTTGAGGGTGATATTGCCTTGGCGGTCAGGCACTTCCCGAGGTTGAATCACATCTTCGTATCGCACCTGCCCGGCAAGGTCGCAGATTACATCCTTGGTGGCTTTTTCAACACTCTTCTTAACCGCGGCACCTGTCGAAATCTGAGCAAGCATCGTGTCATGGGGAACACGATCTCCATCGGCAACGAAGAGGATTGAGCCGATGGTGATGTCAAGTTTCTGATCCCGGCCCTTACCATCTGGTTTGACGATCAGGGTGAAATCGCTCTCAGCGATCTGAGCCTCAACCCCATGGGGAGTTCGATAAGGACGAACCCTTGCGCGTGCATCAAAGCCTGCTGTTCCATCCAACGTGGAACGAACCACTCCGGTTTCAGCCGTTGAGACCCCCCCCGTGTGGAAGGTGCGCATGGTCAGCTGGGTACCGGGCTCACCGATGGACTGGGCAGCAATGATTCCAACGGCCTCCCCCAGATCGACCAGTTCGTTGTGGGCGAGGGCCCAGCCGTAGCACTTACGGCAGACGGAGCGAGCAGCTTCACAGGTAAGAGGCGACCGGACACGCACATCCCGAACCCCAGCCTGCTCAATGCGCCGCGTGAGTTCGGGGTCAATTTCTGTGTCTCGCTCCGCAAGAACTGTCCCGTCAGCGGTCAGAACCGGCTCTGCGGTCAACCGACCCACAAGCCGCATCTTGTATCTTCCGTTATCGTCGGCAGCGATATGAATGCTGCGGATGGTGCCGCAGTCATCCTCACGAACAATGACGTCCTGGGCAACGTCAACCAGGCGTCGGGTCAGGTAGCCAGAGTCAGCAGTTCGCAGGGCTGTGTCGACAAGTCCCTTGCGAGCGCCATAGGAGGAAATGACATACTCAGTGACGGTTAGACCCTCGCGGAAATTCGTACGAATTGGAAGGTCAATAATTTCACCCTGAGGATTAGCCATCAGACCGCGCATTCCCACCAACTGGCGCACCTGGGACATGTTGCCCCGGGCCCCTGAGTTCGCCATCATCCAGACGGAATTTAATGGGTCATTTTCATTAAAATTACGTCGAACAGCCTGAACAAGACGCTCGTTTGTCTCAGTCCAGGTATCAATCACCTTAGTGTGGCGCTCCACCTCTGTAATTTCACCCAAGCGGTAGCGCTCTTCCGTCTCAGTGATCTGATCCTCAGCCTCCTGAAGAAGCATCGGCTTATCGCCAGGCACACGAAGATCATCCACCGAGATGGAGACAGCCGCTTGGGTTGCATAGCGGAAGCCGAGATCCTTGAGGTCATCAGCCATGGCCGCTGTCGCCGCAGTGCCGTGCTCCTTGTAGGCCCAGGCCACAAGGGTGCGCAGACCTTTCTTGTCAACGATGCGGTTGCGGAAGGGCGGGGCCGCTGGTCTGGGAGTCTCCACTGGGGGTGGTACGACGACGGCCTTGGCTTTGCTGGATTTCCGGGAGCTGGAAGAACTGGTCATGACCGGTGGGAGAAGAAGACGGCGTGAAAGGAATTCAGGCGAAACTCAACAACGGAGGATGAACCTCAATGTGCCGCAACGGCATCCATGATGGTGCGATTCATCAGTACGCGACCGGTTGTCGTCAGCAAGAACCGGCTGATCAGTGCCCCGTGCTCATCAAAGCGATCACGGCGGAACTTCCACTGCTCAATGCGGGATCCGTCACTGAGAACATCTGATGAGACAGGCTCACGGGAATCGTCTTCGTCGTCAACTTCACCGCTGAACCGAACCCAGATCCAATCATGCAACCCCAGGAGTTTTTCTTCGTAGGCATTGCAAACATCAGCAAGACTGGCAAAAGTCAGCTTCCGATCACCAAATGCAGGAAGCGTTTTCTCCTGACGAGTAGCAGTGAGGTAGTACGCACCCAACACCATGTCCTGGGAGGGGGTAATGATCGGCTCGCCGGTGGCAGGTGAGAGAATGTTGTTGCTGGCCAGCATCAACATTCGAGCCTCGGTCTGAGATTCAAGTGCCAGGGGCACATGCACAGCCATCTGGTCACCGTCAAAGTCAGCGTTGAACGCTGGGCAGACCAAAGGATGCAACTGGATGGCTCGACCATCAACAAGCTTGGGTTCGAAAGCCTGGATACCAAGACGGTGAAGCGTTGGCGCCCTATTCAGCAGGATTGGGTGACCATCAATGACCTCTTGCAGCACCTGCATCACTTCATCATCACCACGCTGAATCAGTTTCTTGGCAGCCTTGATGTTATTGACGATATTCTGGCGGATCAGACGGTGGATCACAAACGGCTGAAAGAGTTCGATGGCCATCTCTTTAGGAAGGCCACATTGGTGCATTTTCAGCTTAGGACCGACGACAATCACTGAACGACCAGAGTAATCAACACGCTTGCCCAACAAATTCTGCCGGAAACGCCCCTGCTTGCCCTCAATGATATCGCTCAACGATTTGAGAGGCCTGTTATTGGCACCAACAACAGTTCTGCCACGGCGGCCATTATCAATCAGCGCGTCTACCGCCTCCTGCAGCATCCGCTTCTCATTACGGATGATAATTTCAGGAGCGAGGATTTCCTGGAGACGTGCCAACCGGTTGTTCCGGTTGATCACCCTGCGATAGAGGTCATTCAGGTCACTGGTAGCGAATCGACCACCATCAAGCTGGACCATCGGCCGAAGGTCAGGCGGTATCACTGGGATGGCATCCAGCACCATCCATTCAGGTCGTGCGTTCGTTGCAATGAAGTTGTCAATGACCCGAAGACGCTTGATCAGCTTGGCTCGCTTCTGCCCCTTGCTGCCATTGATCTCTTCCCTCAGCTCTTCAGCGATCTGCTGGAGGTCAAGGTCCTCGAGAAGTCGCTTCAGAGCTTCGGCTCCGATACCGACCTCCGGCTCGTTCTCAATTTCAGAGTCTTCTGCAAAAATCTCATCCTCGATCTCAAGCCACTCATCTTCGGTCAGCAGCTGCTTGTATTTGAGGGTCTTATGATCGCCGGCATCAAGAACCACGTAGCAGTTGAAATAAACAATCTGCTCAACGTCCCTCAAGGGCATATCAAGAAGAATGGCCACATAGCTCGGGATACCCTTGAGATACCAGACATGGGAGACGGGGGCTGCCAGCTTGATGAAGCCCATACGGTGACGACGGACTCGACTCTCGGTCACCTCAACACCACATCGTTCACAAACAATGCCACGGTGACGGACACGCTTGTACTTACCGCAGTGGCACTCCCAATCTTTTGACGGGCCAAAGATCTTTTCGCAGAACAAACCGTCCATCTCGGGCTTAAGAGTCCGGTAGTTGATGGTCTCCGGCTTGGTGACTTCACCGACGACCTGACCGTTTGGGAGAGTCCGCTGGCCCCACTGCATGATGCGGTCGGGGGATGCCAAGGTGATCTTGACGTAGTCGAAGTGGCTTTCCGTACGGAGGTTGCTGTTGGTCATGACCTGTGTTCGGACGGGGGGAATGGATCAGCGAAACGAAATGGAAATCCGGGGGAGGTTCAGTCCTCGTCGTAATCGGCAACGCCGAGGGACTCATAGGTCGGACGACTGGGGGTGCTGCGACGGGGGTTGACATCCTGCATGAGATCAACTTCTGCACCTTCATCCGTATAGACCGCGATGTCGAGGCCCAGGGACTGCAGTTCGCGCATCAACACCTTGAACGACTCGGGAGTGCCAGGGCGAGGAATGGGCTTACCTTTCACGATGGCATTAAGTGCTTCGTTCCGTCCCTGCATATCGTCTGACTTGACCGTCAAGAGCTCCTGCAGTGTGTAAGCAGCGCCATACGCTTCGAGGGCCCATACCTCCATTTCTCCAAGACGCTGGCCACCCTGCTGCGCCTTGCCACCAAGGGGTTGCTGGGTCACCAGGGAGTAAGGACCTGTTGAGCGGGCATGAATCTTGTCATCGACAAGGTGCACCAGCTTGAGGATGTAGGCACGACCAACCGTGACGGGCTGGTCAAATGGCTCTCCCGATCGGCCATCGATGAGCTGGATCTTGCCTGGGTTGCTGGGGTCGTACACCCAGTCTTTGCCTGGCAGCGCTTTTGCTTCTTCGAGGTAACGCTGAACAGTCTCCTTGGACTTTTCAGCGCCATGCATCTCGTCAAAGGGAACGATCTTGATGCGAGCGCTGAGATTGTCTGCAGCCCAACCCATCAGACACTCAAACACTTGGCCAACATTCATGCGACTGGGGACCCCCAGAGGGTTCAGCACAATGTCAACCGGAGTGCCGTCTGGCAGGTAGGGCATATCTTCCAGCGGCAGGATGCGGCTGATGATGCCCTTGTTGCCATGACGACCGGCCATCTTGTCACCGACCTGGATCTTTCGCCGCTGAGCAACATAGACGCGAACAACCATGTTCGCTCCGGGAGGCAGCTCATCTCCCTGTTCACGGGTGTAGATCCTGACATCAACAACACGACCCCGCTCAGTATTAGGGACTCGCAAGGAATTGTCCCTGACATCCCTGGCCTTTTCGCCAAAGATCGCCCTCAGCAACTTTTCTTCAGGAGGCTGATCCGACTCACCCTTTGGAGTCACCTTGCCAACAAGGATGTCACCTGATTCAACAAAGGCACCAATACGGATGATCCCCATCTCGTCAAGATTGCCCAGGCTTTCCTCGGCCACATTGGGGATCTCTCGCGTGATTTCCTCAGGACCAAGCTTGGTCTGCCTGGCCTCAATCTCGTACTTCTCGATATGAACGGAGGTGTAGAGATCATCGCGGACAAGGCGTTCACTGACGAGAATGGCATCCTCATAGTTGTAGCCCTCCCAAGGCATGTAAGCGACCAGGACGTTCTGCCCCAGCGCAATCTCTCCTCCTTCGCAGGCTGAACCATTGGCGAGGACTTGCCCCGCAATCACCTGATCGCCCAACCTGACGATTGGACGCTGGTTAAGACAAGTATCTTGATTGGAACGCTGGTATTTCTGCAGCAGGTGATAGTGATCCTGGCCATCTTCATCGCGGATAATGATTTGTGTGGCATCAACAAATACCACCTCACCGTTGACCCGAGTGATGGGGACCATCCCTGAATCCCTGGCAACCTGGGGTTCAAGACCAGTGCCGACCAAGGGCCTCTCAGGCCTGAGCAGGGGAACAGCCTGACGCTGCATGTTCGAGCCCATCAGGGCACGGTTGGCATCATCGTGCTCCAGGAAAGGAATCAATGATGTGGCAACCGAAATGACCTGAACCGGCGAGAGCTGAACATAATCCACCTGGGCAGGCGGAACTGTTTCGAAGTCCTGCCTGTATCTGACGGGGACCATGTCCGAAGTGATGCGACCATCGGAATCGGTGGCCACATCGCCAGGGGCAACCCTGCACTCGTCCTCGAGGTCAGCGGAAAGATAAATGGGGTCACCCGACTTGAGCACATGACCGTTCTCGACACGCCAGAATGGGGTCTCAATGAACCCATACTCGTTGACACGCGCGTGGGTGGCCAGGGAGCCGATCAAGCCTGCATTAGGACCTTCAGGTGTTTCGATCGGACAGATCCGACCGTAGTGGGATGGGTGAATGTCACGGACCGCGAAACCGGCGCGTTCACGGGTGAGACCACCAGGGCCGAGGGCGCTGATGCGCCGCTTATGGGTCAGCTCTGCCAGGGGATTGGTCTGATCCATGAACTGGCTGAGCTGGCTGGAACCAAAGAACTCCTTGATGGCCGCCACCAGGGGCTTTGGGTTCACCAGCTGTGCAGGAGTCAGGGAGTCAGTTTCACCAACCGTCATCCGTTCCTTGATGATTCTCTCCAGACGATTGAGGCCAACCCTGACCTGGTTCTGCAGAAGCTCGCCGACAGACCGCACGCGACGGTTCCCCAGGTGGTCAATGTCATCAAGGGTGGCGCCCCCCACATCCAGCTCAAGGTTGATCAGGTAATCAATGGTGCTCAACACGTCTTCAGCGGTGAGGGTCCGCACTGAATCCGGGATGGTGAGCCGCAGCTTTTTGTTGATCTTGTATCGGCCGACCCGTCCAAGGTCATAGCGCTTGGGATCGAAGAAACGACTGTGCAAGAGCTGCTGGCCACCGCTCACCGAGGGCGGCTCGCCAGGACGAAGCTTTTTGTAAAGCTCAAGCAGCGCTTGATCTTCAGAGCTGATGCCCTCTTCGTTGGCCGCTTCGATTGATTTTCGGTAATACTCCGGATGGCGGAGCTTATCGAGCACATCGTTGTCTGACAGGCCAATCGCCCGCATCATGACGTGGGCATTGATTTTGCGCGTTTTATCGACGCGCACATGGAGAAGATCGTTCTTGTCTGTCTCAAATTTCAGCCAGGCTCCGCGGTTAGGAATCAGGCTTGCATTGAATGTCTTGCGCCCATTTTTGTCTTGTTCATCCTTAAAGTAGACGCCAGGACTGCGAACAATCTGGTTGACGATGACACGCTCAGCACCATTGATGATGAAAGTGCCCCGCTCGGTCATCAGGGGAAGCTCCCCAATGAACACCTCCTGCTCCTTGATCTCGCCTGTCTCTTTGTTGACAAGCCTGCAGACGACATACATCTGAGAAGCAAAGGTGGCATCACGCCGTTTTGCTTCTTCCACATCGTGGCGGGGTCGCTTCAGGCGATACTCGCTGCCAACGAAATGGAGTTCGAGTTTGCCGGTGTAATCCGTGATCGGCGAGAAGCTTTCAAGCTCCTCGATCAGGCCTTTTTCCAGAAACCACTTGAAGCTTCCCCGCTGCACCTCCACCAGATCGGGGAGATAAGTGGCGGTCTTGGCGACCTGGATCGCGCTGCTCATGCGGAGACCTGAAGGGGGTTGGGGGACGGCGGACCGTGGTGGCGAAGCTGCCCGAGGCAGAGGTCGCAGACCACGACACAGACCGCTCCCCGCATGGGACGGGAAGCGGTCCGGGGTTCTCAGAGGATCAGCCCCGTTGCGGGGGCCCTGCCAGGACGGCCAGAGAACGGATCATGGACGACGACGGTTCCCGCTGCATCGAGGGGACATCACCAGGCCAATAGCCGACCATACCAACAACAGACGACACCTGTCAAGGTTCTTGATCCGGGAACTCCAGCCGGAACAGGGCTGCAGCATTGGCGCTGCTGGCTTGACCGACGGCCGCCAGCGATTCCTGCCGCAGCTCGGCCACCCGTTCAGCCACCAACCGCACCAGGGCAGGTTCGTTGCGCTTCCCCCGTCGAGGCACGGGTGCCAGAAACGGGCAGTCGGTCTCCACGAGGTAGCGGTCAGCGGGCACCCGGCGGGCACAGGCGTGGGTGTCGTGGGCCGAAGGGTAGGTGACGTTCCCGCTGAAGCTGATGAAGAGTCCCAGGTCGAGAAAGCCGTCCATCTCGTCCGGCGTGCCGCTCCAGCAGTGCATCACACCCCTGAGGCTCCGACCGGCTCGGCGGCGACCGCGCAGCAGATCAAGCATGGGTGCCGCCGCATCACGGCAGTGGATGATCACGGGTCGGTCGAGCTCTTCGGCGAGGTCAAGCTGCGGCAACAGCATCGCCAGCTGCTCCTCCAGGTTGTCCGCACGGTAGAGATCGAGGCCCAGCTCGCCGATGGCCACGACACGCTTGTCGGCCAGAGCTGCCTCTCGCAGCACCGCTGGCGTATCAGCCTGCCAATGGCCAGCGTCGAGGGGATGGACACCGACCGAATACCGGAGCTCGGGGAAGCGGTCAGCGAGGGCCCGGATCGCTGGAATTTCTCCGGGCTCGACACAGGCGTGAAGGAGAAGGCGCACACCCGCCTCCCGCCAACGGGAGGCAACCACCTCCAGGTCGTCGTCGAACTGACGAAAGACCAGATGGCAATGGCTGTCGATCAGGAGGGGCGCCGAAGAAGCCATGGCAGTGGGACCGCAGTCGCCGTGGACAAGACTGCTGCAGTCTGGCCGGTCAGACCCCAGGGGTGACGGGAGTCGGATCAATGACCCGGCGCACGGCTGCGCTCAGCCGCGACTTTTGATGGGCGCCATTGTTGCGGTGCAGCACTCCCACCTTCACGGCCTTGTCGATCTTGCTGAAGGCAGCGCTCATGGTGGACTGAACCTCCAGGCGGGTTTCATCACCGGGCTTGTCGCCGTAGGCCTGGCAGGCCGTGAAGCAGCGCTTCATCAGCGTCCTCACGGCCGATTTGTAGCTGCGGTTGTGAAGGCGGTTGCGCTCGGCCACCAGGATGCGCTTCTGCGCGGACTTGTTGTTGGCCACAGATCAGGACTCGATGCCGAGGGAGCAAACGACGATCTTAGCGCAGGCCTTCGCCGGGGTCCTGGCGATAGCGTCAGACCATCGGGAGAGGGACCCATGCTGCTGAAGGTGCTCGGCGACTCGCCGCAGGCGGAGCAACGCCTGGACGCGATCGCCGCCCGCACGGAAGGGGAGGGTCAGACCGAAGCGGCCCATCAGGTCGAGGCCATCCTGGCGGAGGTGCGCCGGGATGGCGACGGGGCCCTGCGGCGGTTGACCGAACGCTTTGACGGGGTGCACCTCGACGATCTGCGGGTGACCGCCGAGGCCATCGACACCGCCTGGGACCAGACGCCACCTCCGCTGCAGGCCGCACTGGAGCTGGCCCACGAACGGATTGCTGCCTTCCACCAGCTCCAGATTCCCAGCGATCTGGAGCTGGTGGGCCCCTTCGGTGAACGGCTGGGCCGCCGCTGGCGCCCGGTGGAGCGGGCCGGGCTCTATGTGCCGGGAGGACGGGCGGCTTACCCGAGCACCGTGCTGATGAATGCCGTACCGGCGCGGGTCGCGGGCGTGGGGCGGCTGGTGATGGTGACCCCACCGGGGCCGGAGGGGCAGGTGAACCCGACCGTGCTCGCCGCAGCCCGGGTGGCCGGTGTCGATGAGATCTACCGGGTCGGTGGAGCCCAGGCCATCGCCGCCCTGGCGTGGGGAACGGCCTCCATCCCCCGGGTTGACGTGATCAGTGGTCCTGGAAACCTGTACGTGACCCTGGCGAAGAAAGCTGTTTACGGCAGGGTGGGGATCGATTCCCTGGCCGGTCCCAGCGAAGTGCTGGTGATCGCTGACGACAGCGCCGACGCCGAGCTGGTGGCCGCCGACCTGCTGGCCCAGGCCGAGCACGATCCCCTCGCGGCCTCAATCCTGATCACCACCAGTGCCCGACTGGCCCAGGCCGTGCCGCAAGCGGTGGATCAGCAGCTGGCCGACCACCCCCGGCGCACCCTCACGGAAACCTCCTTGAGGGACTGGGGTCTGGTGGTGTTGTGCGACACCCTCGAACGGGCCGCCACCCTGGCCGACCGCTTCGCCCCGGAACACCTCGAACTGATGGTGCAGGACCCCGAGTCCCTGGCCCGTCGCATCCGCCAGGCAGGCGCCATCTTTCTCGGCGCCCATAGCCCCGAAGCAGCCGGCGATTACCTGGCCGGACCGAACCACACCCTGCCCACGGGAGGTAACGCCCGCTTCAGCGGTGCCCTGAGCGTCGAAACGTTCCTGCACCACACGAGTGTGATCGGCTTCACCCGCGCGGCCCTGGAGGCCACAGGACCCTCGATCATCACGCTTGCCGCCAGCGAAGGGCTGCACAGCCATGCCGAATCGGTCAGGCTGCGACTGGCCGGCACCGACCGCTGAGGTCAGGCCCGGGGAAGATCCCGCACCCGTGGTTCACCATCGACAATCTCGCCCACCAGCACCTGATCGGCGAGATCGACGAAGAGCCCGTTCTCAAGCACGCCGGGGAGATTGTTGATGCGGGTCTCCAGGTCCCGCGGGTCGGAGATGCCTCCGTCAAAACGGACATCCAGCACAAGGTTGCCCTGGTCGGTGACCACAGGTCCGGCCTTGCGAACCGCCATGCGCAGCTCGGCCGTGCCACCGAGGTCCGTCAGCTGGGCGTTGACCTGCCGCCAGGCACCGGGCAACACCTCCACAGGCAGAAGAAAGCCAAGGTTGAGGCGGGAGACCAGCTTTGTGGCGTCGACCACCACCACAAACCGTTCGGCCCGGCAGGCCACGAGCTTCTCCTGCACATGGCAGGCTCCCCCACCCTTGATCAGCTGGAACGCCGGATCCACCTCATCAGCGCCGTCAATGGCCAGATCGATCCGGTCCACCGCATTGAGGGACAGCAAGGGGATCCCCAGTTCGGCCGCCAGCACCTCCCCCTGGAACGAGGTGGTCACCCCGGTGATGGACCGCAGGCGACCGTCCGCCAGGCGGGCGCCCAGCTCGCGGATCATCAGCGCTGCCGTCGAACCGGAGCCAAGGCCCAGCACCATGCCGTCCTTGATCTGATCCACGGCGGCGAGGGCCACGGCCTGCTTCATGCGGTCCTGCAGCTCGGCCATCGGATGGGATGAATCTGCGCGGGAACCTAGCAATCCACCGGCCCACCCTCAGTGGGGCGAGGCCGGCAGCACCTCGGGCCGGATGGCCAGGCTGAGGGTGTCGGCACCACGGATCACCTCCAAGGGGAGGGGTTCGCCGATGGTGGAAGCTTCCACGATGGCCAGCAGGTCGGCGGGATTGCGGACGCTGCGGTCACCGGCGGCCACCACGAGGTCACCCCGACGGAGGCCGGCACTGGCGGCGGGGCTGCGGTCCAGCACCTGCTGCACGAGGGCACCATCCCGTTCCGGAAGGGGTAGCAGCGCATTCGGGTCCTGGTTGTGCTCCCGGGCACGGCGGGCGGTGAGGGGCACCAGCTGCAGCCCCAGATACGGGTGGACCACCGCAGTGCCTGAGGCCAGCTGACGGGCGACCCCCCGGGCGAGATTGATCGGGATCGCGAACCCGAGGCCGGCGCCTGGCCCGGCCCTGACGAGGGTGTTGAGGCCGATCACCTCACCGGCGGCGTTGATCAGCGGACCGCCTGAGTTCCCCGGATTGATGGCTGCGTCGGTCTGGATCAGTTCCAGGCGCTTGTCGGTGAATCCGAGGGTGCTGATGTTGCGGTGGAGGCTGCTGACAATGCCGAGGGTGACGGTGCTGTCGAGTCCGTAGGGGTTGCCCAGGGCAATGGCCCAGTCCCCTGGGAGCAGATCTTCAGAATCCCCGAGGGGGGCGGCCTGCAGCCCCTGGGTGGCCGCCGGCAGGCGCACCACCGCCAGGTCAGTGACCGCATCGACACCGGCCACGGTGCCATCCACCTGACGGCCATCGGCCAGGGTGACCTGCACCCGGTCGGCCTGGTCGACGACATGGGCGTTGGTCAGCACCAGCCCCCCACGGTCAATGATCACGCCGGACCCCTGGCCGCTCTCCCGGCGGCTGCCCGGCAGGTCTCCGAACAACTCCCGCAGGAAGGGATCGTCGAAGGCCGGATCGACGCCGGCCACCGCAACGCGGCGCTCAGTGTCGATCCGCACCACCGCCGGCGCCACCCGGGCCACCGCCTCAGCGACAAAGCCATGGGCCGCAGCCCTGGCTGGGGCGGGAGACGCCAGCAGGGGGCCCAGAGCACCGAATACAAGAGTCACCGTCGCCAGCAGGGGGGCCAGGGCGGAAACAAGCAGCCGCGGCAACGCCACCGACAGGGAGGCCATCTCCGATCACGTTAGACAGGTTCGGTCGGCCGCGAGGACCAGCGCAGGAGCTGCTGCTGCCAGCGGTCTCCCGGTCCCAGCTGCAGCAGACGCCCCCCCGGATCGTCGGGACGGCCCAGGGGACAGGGCTGGCGCGGACTGAACTGACTGGCCGTCGATGGACAGGCGAGCAGGGTGACCGCTCCCCGCTGCCGTTGCTCGTGGCGGTGAACGTGGCCGTAACAGACCAGGCGCAGGTCGCCGGCGGTGGCAAGCCCGTCGAGGAGGCCCCCACCGTCGTGCTGATCCTCGGGCGGGTGGTGCATGGCCAGCAGCACCGGCCCCCGCACCTGACGCAGGGCGGCGCTGGCCCAGCGTCGCTGCCCAGGGGAGACCCATCCCTCAATGCGACCGGGACAGTGGCTGTCGAGCAGCAGCAGCCACCAGTCACCGAAGGGCACAA
Organism: Synechococcus sp. UW140; assembly: GCA_945861105.1. Taxonomy (GTDB): domain Bacteria; phylum Cyanobacteriota; class Cyanobacteriia; order PCC-6307; family Cyanobiaceae; genus CAIQIA01. The sequence goes on along the minus strand of CAMASU010000001.1, from coordinate 3,409 downwards.
GGGCCGGCGCGATGGTGCCGCGACGGCCGAGGCAGCCCCGCAGGAAGCTTGGTCGGTCGTGGTTTCCGGGCAGCAGGGCCACCGCCACCGCCAGGGGCTCCAGCAGGTCCCGCAGCCGCGCATAGCCCTGCCATGACTCGTCCTGCACCAGATCACCGGTGAGCAGGAGCAGGGAGGCGCCAGAGGCTGCTGCAGCACCGTTGTGCAAGGCAGTCGCCAGGGCGTCGCCGGGCCGGATGCCCCGATAGAGCGCGTCCGGATCTGCGAGCAGATGCAGGTCGCTCAGCTGCAGCAGCGTCGACACCATCAACTCCGCCGTGGCCGTGACCAGCCTGGCCGGAGGGACTTAAGTTGCCAATCAGATGAGGTGACTCGATGGCCGAGGCCCCGCGGACATGCCCCCTGTGCCGGGTGATCATCGACCCGAACCTGGGGCCCCTCCAGGAAGTGCGCTTCAGTAACGGTCCCGGGGGAACCCGCACGAAGCTCTGGGCGCGGGTGTGCCAGTTCGTGCAGGATCGCGGCGGCTGCATCAATGCTGATGCGGGCCAACGGCAGGCCCCCGCCCCTTCGGATTTCTACGGTGAGGCACCGGCCATCAGCCTGCCTTCGGCGCCCTTCCCTCCGCCCCAGGGTTGACGCCCCTTCGGTCCGGCGATCCCATACGATGACCTCATGCCCGGCGGGCATCGGCGAAACGGGTGCTCCACCCGTTCTGCCTTCGACTGCGTCATCCCTGCGGAGGGCGCAGCGACCTCACGAACGGGCCGGGTTCACCCCCCCCCGAACGCTTGAGTCACCCCCTGCTTCCCCCCATCGAGACCCTGGCCTCTGCCACGGCCGAACTCCAGGGTCTGGAGGTGGTTTCCGTCTGTCTGCACACCCACCGTCAGCCCAACGCCCTGGTGATCGCCCTGCGCCACCGGGGCGGTGGGGACGTGAACCTCGACGATTGTGCGGCCTTCAGCCAGGTGATCGGGGAGGCCCTTGAGCGGGAAGAACTGCTTCCCGGGGCCTACGTCCTCGAGATCACCAGCCCCGGGCTGGATGACGACCTCGAGGATGACCGCGACTTCCGCAGCTTCCGGGGTTTCCCGGTGCGGGTGCGTTGCCGGGAGGGTGAGCTCGAGACGGAGCGCGAAGGATCTCTGCTCGGCCGCGACGACAGCGTCGTGGAGATCAACCAGCGAGGGAAGATCCTGCGCATCCCCCGTGACACCGTGATCGAGGTTCGCCTCATCACCCCCGAAGGCTGACCCGGCAGCCCCGAATCCTGTTCCCTTTACGGATGACACGCCCATGGCACTCGTGATGCTCCCTGGTCTTGCGACCCTGATCGAGGACATCAGCGAGGAGAAGAAACTCCCCGCCAGCGTCGTTGAGGCGGCCCTCAGAGAGGCGCTGCTGAAGGGCTATGAACGCTACCGCCGGACCCTCTATCTGGGCTACGGCCAGGATCCATTTGACGAGGAATATTTCAGCAACTTTGATGTGGCCCTGGATCTTGATGAAGAGGGATTCCGGGTGCTGGCCAGCAAGATCATCGTGGAGGAAGTCGAGAGCGAAGATCATCAGATTTCCCTGGCAGAGGTGGAACAGGTGACCGATGACGCCCAGTTGGGCGACACGGTTGTCCTTGACGTGACGCCAGAGAAGGACGACTTCGGTCGCATGGCGGCGGCCCAGACCAAGCAGGTGCTGGCCCAGAAGCTGCGGGATCAGCAGCGACGGATGATCCAGGAGGAGTTCGCCGATCTGGAGGATCCGGTGCTCACGGCACGGGTGATCCGGTTTGAGCGCCAGTCGGTGATCATGGCTGTGAGCTCGGGCCTCGGTCGCCCCGAGGTGGAGGCTGAGCTGCCCAGGCGCGATCAGCTGCCGAACGACAACTACCGCGCCAATGCAACGTTCAAGGTGTTCCTCAAGGAGGTGTCCGAGGTCGCCCGGCGGGGTCCGCAGCTGTTCGTGAGCCGGGCCAATGCCGGCCTCGTGGTTTACCTGTTCGAAAACGAAGTCCCCGAAATCCAGGAGGGGTCGGTGCGGATCGTGGCGGTGGCCCGCGAGGCCAACCCACCCTCCCGGGCGGTGGGACCACGCACGAAGGTTGCCGTGGACAGCGTCGAGCGGGAAGTGGATCCCGTCGGTGCCTGCATCGGCGCCCGGGGATCGAGGATCCAGCAGGTGGTCAATGAGCTACGCGGAGAGAAGATCGACGTGATCCGCTGGTCACCGGATCCGGGTCAGTACATCGCCAACTCCCTCAGTCCGGCACGGGTTGAACTGGTGCGCCTGGTGGATCCCGAAGGCCACCACGCCCACGTGCTGGTCCCGCAGGACCAGCTGAGCCTGGCCATCGGCCGGGAGGGGCAGAACGTGCGGCTGGCGGCCCGACTCACCGGCTGGAAGATCGACATCAAGAACGCCGGCGAGTACGACCAGGTCTCCGAAGACGAGAAGGTCGCTGAACTGATCAGCCTCCGCCAGGAAGACGAGCGGCTGCAGGCCGAAGCGGAGGCGCGGCTGGCGGCGGAGCAGGCGGCCCGGGCTGAGGAGGATGCCCGTCTGCGGGAGCTGTACCCCCTGGAAGAGGATGGGTTGGCGGAGGGAGAGGAGTGGTCAGAAGACGAAGGGAGCCCCCAGGGAGAAGCCGAGCCGGAGGAGGGAACCGAGGAAGCCACGTCACCTGCGGAGACTGCGGTGGATGACGTGGAATGAGCCTCGGCCGGTGCTGCGGCGCTGCGTCTCCTGCCGGGAGCTGCACGATCGGCGGCATCTGTGGCGGCTGATCCGCCAGGCGGGTGACGGCAGTGTCACACTGGATTCAGGCATGGGCCGTTCGGCCTATGTCTGTCGTCGATCGGCCTGTCTGGATGAGGCCCGCCGGCGTCGAAGGTTGCAACGGGCCCTCCGGGTTCCCGTCCCCGACGCCATCCTGGACCTCCTGGTCGAACGACTGTCGCTGGAGGGGGACCCACCTCTCAGGCAAGATGAATACCGTCCCGTCCAGCTGACGGGAACGGAGGCACCCCGTGCCCCGTCCATTGGAGACCTGCATGACGAGCGGCGGCAAAGTCCGGATCTATGAACTGTCCCGAGACCTCGGTCTCGACAATCGCGATGTGCTGGAGGCGGCTGAAAAGCTGTCGATCGCGGTGCGCAGCCACAGCAGTTCGATCAGCGATGACGAAGCCCACCGCATCCGAGCCGAGCTGAAGGCCCGCGGAGGCCAGACGGGCCCCTCGCGGCCGTCGGAGCCGGCCCCGGCTGCCCAGATCCTGACGGTTCGAAAGGCGGCCCAGCCTCCGGTGGCTCAGCCTCCGGTGGCCGGGCCGCCCGTGGCTCAGCCGCCGGCGGTGAAGGTGCCCGCCGCGAAGCCTCCGGCGGCAAAGGTGCCCGCGCCCCCCGCCGC